>NZ_JAMHGA010000014.1 GCF_023660105.1 Desulfovibrio aminophilus
AGTCCTCGGGGGGAAACCCCGTTTTTTCCAAAAAGGGGGGTTACCCCCGGACCCCCATCCCCCAAAAAACCTTCACGGCGGCGAGGCGTTCGCCGCGCCGCATTGTTCTTTCGGCCCTTCCGCGCCCCGGATCGCGAAAAGGTCCAGGGCCGTGCCCTGGCCCGGGGCGTGGGGGCGGGGAGCCCCCACGTTGCTCATCCGGCCAGGGTGTTCATCCGGTGAGCAAGGTATCCCGCGCCGAAGCCGTTGTCGATATTCACGGTGCAGACGCCCGGGGCGCAGGAGTTGAGCATGGCCAGGAGCGCGGCCAGTCCGCCGTAGCTCGCGCCGTAACCCACGCTGGTGGGCACGGCGATGACGGGCGCGGGGCAGAGTCCGCCCGCCACGGAGGCCAGGGCCCCCTCCATGCCCGCCACGCAGACCACGGCCCGGGCGCTGCGCAGCTCCTCGATCACGGGGAAGAGCCGATGCAGTCCGGCCACGCCGCAGTCGTAGTGGCGCAGCACTCGGGAGCCGAGGAATTCGGCGGTCCGGGCGGCCTCCTCGGCCACGGGCAGGTCCGAGGTGCCCGCGCTGAGGACCACGACCTTGCCGAGGGGAACCAGGGGTTCACGGGCGTGGACGAGCAGGCGGGAGACCGGGTCGTAGTCCACGTCCAGCCGGGCCGCGGCGGCGTCGGCCTGGGCCCGGTCCGCGCGGGTGCCCAGGACGCGGGGTTGGTGTTCGGCCAGGCGGGTCATGATCTCGGCCACCTGTTCCGGGGTCTTGCCCTGGCAGAAGACCACCTCGGCGCAGCCCGTGCGTTCGGCGCGGCGGTGGTCCAGCTTGGCCATGCCCGCGTCGATGTAGGTTTCGCGCAGCAGCGCCCGCTTCAGGTCGTCCTTGTCGGCGCGGCCCTGGCGGTAGGCGTCCAGGAGTTCGTCGAAGCTCATGCGGGAATCCGATCCTTGATGCGCAGGCCGGAGAATCCGGCGGCGCGGGCCGCCTCGGAGAGGCGGTCTTCGTGGTTCCGGGCCAGGGGAATCTGGTCCGGCGGGAGTTCCAGGGAGAGGACGTCGCCCAGGTCGCGGCAGCGCAGGGCCGAGAGGCCCAGGCCCCGGGCCAGGGTCTCCAGCCGGTCCACGCGCTCCAGGGCGGCCGGGGTCAGGGCCGTGCCCGTGGGGATGCGCGTGGCCAGGCAGGAGTTGGAGGGCGCGTCCCAGCCGGGCAGACCCAGGTCGCGGGACAGGGCGCGCACGGCGGCCTTGTCCAGTCCGGCCCGGGCCAGGGGCGAGAGCGCGCCCAGCTCGGCCGCGGCGCGGCGTCCGGGCCGGGTCGGGTCGTCGTCGGCGTTGGTGCCTTCCAACAAGGCGGCTCCCGGAGCGACGAGGGCGGCCAGGGGCGTGAGCACGGCCCGCTTGCAGCGGTAGCAGCGGTCCGGGCCGTTGGCCGGGAGTCCGGCCACGCCCCAGACGTCCAGGTCCAGGACGCGGTGGTTCAGACCGAGTTCGCGGGCCTTGGCCAGGGCCAGGTCCGTGTCGCAGGTGGCGGTGAAGGCCGAACGCACGGTCACGGCCAGGGCACGGGGCCCCAGGGCCGTATGCGCGGCAAAGGCCAGCAGGGTGGAGTCCACCCCGCCGGAATAGGCCGCCACGGCGCCGGGCAGGGGCCGCAGCAGGGCCAGAAGCGGCTCCAGGCCGGACAGGGCGCGCTGCGTCATGGAAGCACGTTATCCGCATTCCCTCCGCCCGCCAACCCCCCGGCTTCGCCGGTTTTCAGAAAGGCGGAAGAGGTTCTCGGCTTTTCAGTCTTTACCGAAACAGGCCGAAGGCCTTCAGGAATCCGGCGAAGCCGGGCCGAAGGCCCGGACGCGGTTGCGGCCCGCGTTCTTGGCCTGGTAGAGGGCCTGGTCCGCCCGGCCCAGGGCGGCCTCCAGATCCTGCTCGGGCGAGCCCGAGCCGTCCAGGGTGGCCACGCCGATGCTCACCGAGCAGAGCACGGACTGGTTTTCCAGGGGGCAGGCCCCGGCCTCCACGGACTCGCGCAGGCGTTCGGCCAGGGAAAGGGCCTGGGGCGCTCCGGCCCCGGGGGCCAGGACCACGAATTCCTCTCCCCCATAGCGGGCCACGAAGTCCGTGCCCCGGGCGGCCTGGCGGAGCTGGTCCGCCACGTGGCGCAGCACCTCGTCCCCGGCCTGGTGGCCCAGGGTGTCGTTGATCTGCTTGAAGCCGTCCAGGTCGATCATGAGCACGGAGAAGGGGATGCCCGCGCGGCGGCAGAAGGCCGCGAGCCGGCGGCCCTCGTCCAGGAGCGAGCGCCGGTTGGCCAGGCCCGTGAGGGCGTCCGTGATCGCGCACACGGCCAGCTGCGAAATGGTGTCCCGCAGCTTGCCGGTCATGTGGCAGAAGGCGTCGTACAGGGTCCTGATCTCGTATGGGGCGGTGCGGAAGGCTCCCGGGGCGCAATCAATGTCCCGCCCTCCTTCCTCCATGGCCCGGGACAGCCGGGCCATCTCCTCCAGCGGGGCCTCCACCGAGCGCGTCAGCCGCAGCAGGGCCGGGGTGAGCAGGACGATGACCGCCAGGGCGGCCAGCACGGCCACCGCCAGGAAGCCCCAGACCCCGGCGTGGACCACGGCCAGGGGCGTCTCGGCCACGGCCATCCACACGCCGTCCTTGAGGGGCCGCGAGCGGCCGACCACGAGGCGTCCCGCGCCGTCCGGGTAGGTGGGCGGCAGCGGCATGTCCTTGAAGACCAGTTCGCGGAGCGGCGACTCCAGTGGCGGGCCCACGACTCCGGCCTGGGGCCCGGAACGACCCGTGACCCGTTCGCCCTTGCGGTCCAGGATGCGGATGATCCGGCCCTCGGAGGTGGCCGCCAACCGGGCCATCTGGTCCAGGGCCGCCGGGCTGGACGCGCCCAGGATGATGCCCCGGAAGTCCCGTTCCGGCCCCAGCACCGGGGCGGAGAAGACCAGCACGGGCAGGCCCGTGGCCCGGCTCGTGATGACGTCCGTGATGGCGCGGTCGCCCCGGCGCGCGGCCAGGAAGTACTCCCGGTCCGAGAGGTCCATGCCCGCGGGGGTGCCCGAAGGGTCCAGGACCGTGACGCCCTGGGCGTTGACGAAACTCAGGGCGATGAAGCCCTGGTGGGTGTGGGAGAAGGCCGTCAGGAGGCGGCCCAGGCCCTTCATGTTCAGGTCGCGGGCTTCCTCGCTCTCGGCCAGGAAGGCCACGTCCGCCATGCAGCGTTCCAGCCAGGCGTCGGCCTCGGCCGTGTACTGCTCCAGGAGCACGTCCAGGTGAAAGCGTTCCTGTTCCTCGGCCCGGCCCTTGAGAAAGATCCCGAAGAGCAGGGCCGAGGCGAGCACGGGCAGGACGATGAGCAAAAGGGAAAAGAGCCGGACCCGGCCGCGCAGGCTGTCCGGGATGAGACGGAAGAACATGGACCGTTTGCCCCCCATGCGCCGAGAATAGCATCCCCGGACGCCGGACGGTGTTATTATTCCTTTGGGTTCGTGCGTCGAGAAAAAAAACGGCGTTTTTGATCCGGGTCAAGGCGGCGGGCTCCGGGCCGGGGTATTTCCGTGGTCGTGGGGCGGTGAAAAGCCCCCGGGAGCATGAACATGAAAGTGAAGCGCAAGCTCATCAGCATCGACGAAGACCTCTGCGACGGCTGCGGCCAGTGCGTGCCGTCCTGCGCCGAGGGCGCCCTGCGAATCATCGACGGCAAGGCTCGGCTCGTGGCCGAGCGATACTGCGACGGCCTGGGGGCCTGCCTGGGCGAGTGCCCCACCGGCGCGCTCCGCGTGGTCGAGGTGGAGACCGAGGACTTTGATCCCGAGGCCGTGACCGCTCATCTCAAGGAACAGGGACGGCCCGTGCCCGGGCACATGCCCCGGCCCGAGGAGCTTCGCCTGGAGCGGTCCGCGCCCCGCCCGGCGGGCGGCTGCCCCGGCTCGCGGCTGGTGGCCGTGACTCCCTGCCAGGCCGCCAACCAGCCCCGGACGATGGCGGCCGCGCCCGCCGCCCCGACCGGAGCCCAGGGCAGCGCCCTTTCACACTGGCCGGTGCAGATCCGGCTCGTGCCTCCGCATGCGCCGTTCCTCAAGGACGCGGACCTGCTCGTCACGGCCGACTGCGCGGCCGCGGCCCATCCCGCGTTGCACGCCGACCTCCTGCCCGGCCGCGTGCTCCTGCTCGGCTGCCCCAAGTTCGACGACGCGGCGGCCTATGAGGACAAGTTCACGGCCATCTTCCAGGCCAATGCCCCGCGTTCCGTCACGGTTCTGGAGATGGAGGTGCCCTGCTGTTCCGGCCTGTCGCGCATCGTGCTGGCCGCCATGCGCCGGGCCGGGATCGCCGCGCCCCTGGAAAAGATCGTGCTCGGCCTGGACGGCCGGGTGCTCGGCCGCCGACCCCTGGCCGCCTGACATCCCCCAAGGAGGGACGATCATGAAGAAGATCGAGCTGTTCAAGGAAAACGGATTCAAGGACAAGGGCTTCTCCCCGCTTTTCGCCCACGAGTCGCCCTACATGAAGGTCGTGAACTTCAACTTCGAGCCCGGCCAGGAGCTGCCCGTGCACTCCCACGACATTGAGGGCGAGCTGGTCATCGCCGTGCTCGAGGGCCGGGGCGAGTTCCTGTCCAAGGACGGGACCATGCCCGCCGGGACCGGCGACATCCTGGTCAGCCCCATCGCCACGCCCCACGGGCTGCGCGCCGCCACCCGCATGCGTGTGCTGGTGACCATCACGCCCCCTATTTGATTGAGGGGGGGGCTTCGCCCCCATTCATAGAAAGGCTGAAAGGCGAATCCTCTTCGTCTTTCTATGAACCGGCGAAGCCGGGGGGGCTTCGCCCCCGTTTATAGAAAGGCTGAAAGGCGAATTCTCTTCGCCTTTCTATAACCCGGCGAAGCCGGGGGGCGAAGTAGGGAGGAGATTGTGGAGAAGACGAGCATCAAGCCCAGGGCGGCGTTGGGCGAGATCGGGCCGGAGGGGCTGATCCGCATCGCCCGGGTGGTGGAGGAGTTCGGCATTCCCGTGGTCCGGGCCACGGCCGGGCAGCGCCTGCTGTTGGCGGGCATCCGGCCCGGGGACTACGAGGCCGTGCGCGCGGCCCTGGGCGGCGGCGAGGCCCACTGCCCGCACTATGTCCAGGCCTGCCCGGGCCGGGACGGCTGCGCCCATTCCCTGGCCGACGGCCAGGGCCTTGGGCGGGAACTGGAGGCCCTGCTGGCGGACATGGACCTGCCCGCCAAGGTCAAGGCCGGGGTGTCGTCCTGCCCGCGCTCCTGCGCCGAGAGCCTGGTGCGCGACCTCGGGCTTGTGGGCCGCTCCTCGGGCTGGAGCCTGTATTTCGGCGGCAACGCGGGCATGCGGCCGAGGGTCGGCGACCTGCTGGCCGGGAAGCTCTCGGCCGTTGAGGCCCTGGGGCTTTCGCGCCGCGTGCTGGAGTTCTATGCCCGGGAAGGGAAGGAGAAGGAGCGGACGGCCCGCTTTGTGGAGCGGATCGGCCTGGATGCTGTGCGCGAAGGCGTTCTTTAAGGGAAAACGAAGGACAGCGAAAGGTCAGTCGGCCAGCAGGCAGCGGTTCTTGCCGGAGTTCTTGGCCCGGTACATGGCCTGGTCCGCGCGGTGGATGAAGTCGCGCAGGGTTTCGCCCGGCCGGAACTGGGCCACGCCCACGGACAGGGTCTGGCAGGCCTGCGCCGGGCTGAAAGCTATCTGGCAGAAGGCTTCGCGCACCCGGTCGGCCTGGAGCATGGCCTCGCGGCCCGGGGTTTCCGGCAGGAGGATGACGAACTCCTCGCCACCGTAGCGGAAGGCCGCGTCCGTGTCGCGGATGGAGGCGGCGAGCACCCGGCCCAGGGCGGCGAGGACCTTGTCTCCGGCCAGGTGGCCGTGGGCGTCGTTGAATTTCTTGAAGTCGTCCAGGTCGATGAAGATGAGCGAGAGGGGGTGGCCGTAGCGGGTGGTGCGCCGGATTTCCGCCTCGGCCAGGTCGAAGAAGTGGCGGGCGTTGAAGAGCCCGGTCAGTTCGTCGCGGATGGACAGCTCGCGGTAGCGCAGCTCGGACTCCCGCAGGGCCTCCTCCACGCGTTTGCGTTCCGCGATCTCCAGTTCCAGCCGTTCGTTCTTCTCATCCAGCTCGCCGATGATGGCGGCCAGCCTCCGGGCGCTTTCCTCCACCTGCTGCTTGGTGCGGAAGAGGTCCTTGGCGTATTGGCGCAGGGCCTGCTGGGCCTTCTTCTCCTCGGTCACGTCCTCCACGCACCAGACCACGCCCCGGCTCAGGTTGCCCCGGTCGATGGCCTTGCCCGCCAGGCGGCACCAGATCTCCCGGCCGTCCTTGCGCATGAGCGGATACTCGATGTTGGTGAACTGGGTGCGGTCCAGGCGGCGGTGGTAGACCTGGCCGAACTCCTCGTAGTGCTTGTCCGAGATGTGGATGATGCGGGCGCTTTGGCCCAGCATCTCCTGGGCCGTGTAGCCGAGCATATCGGCCATGCGGGTGTTCAGCCGGGTGATGACCCGGTCGCGCATGACCGCGATGCCCACCAGGCTGTTGTCCAGCACGCTGTCCAGCTCGTCCAGGGTCTCGTTCAGGGCCAGGGAGGCCCGCTTGGCCTCGGTGATGTCCAGGAGCGCGGCCATGAGCGCGACCACGTCGCCGTGGCGATCCAGGATTGGGGACACGGAGATGTCCACCCAGATTTCCGCGCCGTCCTTGCGGCGGTAGCGGCGCTCGGTGCGGAAGGTCGTGGTCGAGTCGGCCAGGGCCTTGCGCTGGTTTTCATCCGACAGCTCCGCCTCCTCGGGGAAGGCGAAGTCGCGGGCCGAGCGGTTCAGGACCTCGTGGACCTCGTAGCCGAGCAGGTCCAGGAAGGTGCGGTTCACGTCCACCAGACGTCCGTCGGTGTCGGCCAGGGCGATGCCCACGGCCGCGTTCTCGAACACGGAGCGGAAGCGGGCCTCGGAATCGCGCAGGGCCATGGCCGCCAGGTGGCGCTCGGTGATGTCCGAGGCCGTGCCGAGGATGGCCGGGGCCCCCCCGTAGTCCAGGGTGGTCACGGACAGGTCGGCCCAGCGGGTCTGACCCGAGGGCAGAAGGACCGCCATTTCGTAGGAGGAGGGCGGGGTCTCGCCGCGCTGGCGGGCCATGCCGTAGGCGCGCACGGTCTCGCGCATGTCCGGGTGGACGATTTCCCAGAAGGGGATGGAGAGCAGTTCCTCGAGGGGCCTGCCGCAGAGCCGTTCGCCCGCCGGGTTGATGTAGACGATGTGTTCGTTCTGGATGATGAAGATGGCCACGCCCGCGGTTTCGGTGAGCGTGCGGAAGCGGGCCTCGGATTCCAGGAGCGCGGTCTCGGCGCGCTTCTGCTCCTCGATGTCCCGGCCCGTGCCCACCACCTCGACCACCTCGCCCCGGGCGTCGGTCACGGCGCGGTGGGACCACTGCTGCCAGCGCCAGCCCGAGGGGGTCAGGACGCGGGTCTGGCTGGTCAGGGTGTAGGGCGGCGAAAAGAGGGTCTCGAATCCGGCCTCGGACACGGGACGGTCCTCGGGATGGACCAGGGGGCCGTAGTGCGAGCCCACCAGCTCGGCCTCGGAGCGGCCCAGGGCCCGGCACAGGGCCGGACTGGCGAAGAGGATGTGGCCCTGGGGGTCGAACTTGACCACCATGTCGGCCTGGTTCTCCACCAGCAGGCGGTAGTTTCCCTCGCTGCGGGTCAGGGCCTCCTCGGCCTGCCTGCGCTTGGTGATGTCCCGGGAGTATTCCAGCACGGCCACCGGGCGGCCGTCCTCGTCCATGATCGGCGAGGCGTAGACCTCCAGCCAGCCGTCCGGGCCCTCCGGCCCGTGGCGTTGGGTCTCATAGTGCTGCACGGTCCCGGTCTCCAGGGCCCGCAGGGTGGGGCAGTCCGGGCAGGGCGTCTTGCGGCCCAGGAAGACGTCGTGGCACTTGCGGCCCAGGATGGGCACGGCGTGGGCGTACCAGCGGTCCACCGTGGAGTTGGTCAGGACCACGGTGAGGTCGCGGTCCATGAGGGTGATGCCGTCGTGGATGGCGTCCAGCATGTGGCGCATCGGCAGCACCGCGTCCGTGCCGCCGGGACGGATGCCCAGGGTTTCCAGGAGGCGGGCGTGCTGGCGCAGTTCGCGCAACTCCCGCAGGAGGTCGTTCTTGGTCCTTTTTTCGTCCTTCATCCCGGAAACCTGTCGCGACCGGATCGGCCCACGGGCCGGGTCTTTCGAATCGTCATGCCCTATCACCGAAGCCCGGCCCGGGCAACAAACCCCGTCGCCGCCCGGAAAGGTTATAACGCGCGCCCCGGCGGGGCCTGTCCCCCCTGGCTCGCGGCGTCCGGCCCGCCCCGGCGGCCCGGGCGCGGCCCGGGGCCCGAGGGCCGTGGATTGGCAGCCGCCGCCGGCCGACGAATCCTTCTCGTGCCTTCCAGGGTGGCGGCGACGATGAACGCCGATTATCGACGGTCAGACCAGGGACGCGCCCGAGAGCACCTGCACGAAGCGTTTGAACACCTCCAGGTCGAAGGCTCCCTTCATGTCGTCGCGCATGGCCCGCAGGGCCTCGAAGGGTGAAAGCGCGGCCGAGCCCGGGCGTTCGGAGGTCAGGTTGTCGTAGGAGTTGCACACGGAGAGCACCCGCACCGGGAAGGGGATGCCGTCCCCGGACAGGCGGCCGGGATAGCCCTCGCCGTCCATGCGCTCGTGGTGGAAGAGGATGCAGTTCAGCGAGGTCTGGCTCATGGTCAGCTGGGCGCACAGGGATACGCCCCAGAGCGGGTGGCCGCGCAGGACCTCCTGCTCGGCCCGGCTCGGGTTCCGCTTGGCCAGGACTTCCTTGGGCACGCGCAGCTTGCCCACGTCGTGCAGCATGGCCCCCATGCCCGCCTGGAACAGCTCGTCCTCCACGGCTCCGAAGCTCTGGAGCACGGCCAGGGTGAAGACGAAGACGTGGATGGAGTGGGTGTAGCCCTTGTAGTCGTGGGCGATGAACGGGGCCAGGGCGGTGAGGGCCTTCTCCTTGGTCAGGAAGCGGATGCTCTGCTCGACCACGTTTTTCAGGCGCTCGAAGTTCTCCTTGCGGATGGCCGGGAGGCGCTCCTCGAAGACGTCCTGCACCACGTCCTTGGCCGCGTCCATGAAGATCCGGGCCCGCTCGGGCATGGGCAGGGCCTCGTCCGCCAGGATGCGGCCCAGGTTGCTCTCCACGTAGCGCTCGAAGAATTCCTTCTGCTCGGTCTTGACGAAGACTTCCTTGACCCCGGAGTCGTGCAGGTTGCGCCGGTGGCGTTCGGTGAAGCGCTCCTCGGAATCGGCGTAGAGCACCATTTCGTCGCCCTGGCGCAAATAGATGGAGAAGCGCCCCAGGGTCTCGGGAAAGATCATCAGGGGCGAGATGGTGAAGAAGGACTGGACGACGGTCTTGCCGTCGGGGACCGGCTTGCTCATGGGCCCATCATAAGACAGGAGGCGGCCCCTGGCTAGGGGCCGTTTTCCCCGGGCCCCGGACGGCCGGAACGGAACGCGCCGCCCTCCCGGCGGGAAGGCGGCGCGCGTCATGTCGCGGAAGGGGACGCCGGGCTAGAAGCGCTCGAACTCCTCGTCGTCCTCCATGGACAGGGCCACGCCCTTGGGCTTGGCGGCCGCCCGGGCCTCCTCCTCGGCCTTGGGCCTGGCGGCGATGGCCTTGGGCGCGGCCTTTGGCGGGGCCTTCTTCTGGACGCGGCCTCCGGCCTCGCCGATGTCGAAGAAGCTCATGGCCTGCTGGAGCTGCTCGGCCTGGCTGGAGAGTTCCTCGGAGGTGGAGGCCATTTCCTCGGAGGCCGAGGCGTTCTGCTGAATGACCTGGTCCAGCTGCTGGATGGCCTTGTTGATCTGGTCCGCCCCGGCGTTCTGTTCGCTGCTGGCCGCGGCGATCTCCTGGACCAGCTCGGCGGTCTTGCGGATGTCCGGCACGAGCTTGTCGAGCATGGTCCGGGCCTGGTCGGCCACGGCCACGCTGCGGCCCGAGAGTTCGCTGATCTCTCCGGCGGCCGAGCCGCTGCGCTCGGCCAGTTTGCGCACCTCGGCGGCCACCACGGCGAAGCCCTTGCCGTGTTCGCCCGCGCGGGCGGCCTCGATGGCCGCGTTCAGGGCCAGGAGGTTGGTCTGCCGCGCGATCTCGCCGATGATGCCGATCTTCTCCGCGATGGTCTTCATGGCGTCCACGGCCTGGAACACGGCCGATCCGCCCTCCTCGGCGTCCTTGGCGGCCTGCTGGGCGATGGATTCGGTCTGGCGGGCGTTGTCCGCGTTCTGGCGGATGTTGGAGGTCATCTGCTCCATGCTGGAGGAGACCTCCTCCACGGCGGCGGCCTGCTCGGTGGCGCCCTGGGACAGGCCCTGGGAGGTGGCGGAGAGCTCCTCCGAGCCCGAGGCCACATTGGCCGTGGCGGCCTGGACCTCTGCCACGATGCCGCGCAGGTGCCCGGCCATTCCGTTGAGCGCCCGGGCCAGATCGCCGATCTCGTCCTTCTGGTCGATGTCCAGGTTGCGGGTGAAGTCGCCGTCGCTCAGGGCCTTGGCGAAGGTCACGCCCTGGAACACCGGCCGGGTCACGGCCCGGGTCAGGATCAGGCCCAGGATCACGGCCAGGACCACGCCCAGGACCACGCCGATCAGGGCCGTGAGGCGGCCGGACGCGGCCTGGGATTCGGCCTGCTCCACCTGGGTCTGGGCCAGCTTGGCGTTCAGCTCCACGGCCTGGTCCAGCACGGCCACGGCCTCGTTCATGCGCTCGCGGCCCTCGCCCAGGAGGATTGAGGTCATGCGCCCGAAGGCCTGCTCGGCCTTTTCGGCCTCCTCGGCCATCTTCTCCAGGCCCGCCAGGATGGTCCGGGACAGGGGGCGGGCCTGGGAGGCGAGCAGGGCCGAGGCCGCGCCCCGGTCCCCGGAGGCGGTCAGGCGGCGGATTTCGGCCAGGGCCGCGTGCAGCTTCTGGTTGCTCTCGCCCAGGGCCGCAGCCTGCTGGAGGATCACGGGATTGGCGCTGCGCAGCTCGGACAGGCGGCGGCCCAGAAGGCTTGCGGCCGCGCCCGTGCCCTCGCCCTCGGCCCGGCCCGTGCGCACGGCCTCCTCGGCCAGGCTCATGAGTGCGTGCTGCTCGGCCTGGAAGGCGTGGATCCGGGCCAGCATGGCGTCGGGATTGGCCACGTCCAGCGCCTGGATCGCGCGGGAGAGGTCCAGGGCCTTGTTGTTGGCCTCGGCGGCCCGGGCCATCTTGGCCAGGAAGTTCTTCCAGAGGGCCGCCTCCTCGGCGGTCAGGGGCAGGGCCTCGTAGGCCTCCAGGTGTTTCTTGTAGCGGTCGCGGGAGCCCTGGATGTTCGCGTACTGGCCGTCGCGGTCCTTGGAGTCCAGGGCCGGGGAGAGCAGGGTGCGCAGGGCCTGGTTGATGGTGCGGAATTCGGCCTTGACGCTCAGCAGGTGCTCCACCGAGGGCAGCTTTTCCTTGCCGAGGACCCGCACGTTTCCGGCGAGGCCGCCGATCTCCACGATGCCCAGTCCGCCCACGGCCAGGGTGATGCACGCCACCAGGAGGAAGCCGCCGAGCAGTTTGACGCCGAGCTTGAGATTCTTCATGGACCGATCTCCTTCACGGATTGCGGTTTTCCGGCTTCGCGGACCGTAAATGACCCGGTGGCGCATGCTAGCAGCCAAGCCGGGTTTTATGTCAATGATTCTTTATTTTCACTTGGGCGAAGATATTGAAAAGTCTTTCAACGCTTCGGCGCGCGGGGACGAAAAGGCCGGTCCCCTGACTGGGAACCGGCCCTGCCGATGCTTGCCGATTTGAATTATCTGATTGAAAATAAACGCTGACGATGGGCGTTCAGCCCTGTTGGCCCTGGCTCTCCCCGCCGCCTCCGCCGCGCCGTTTGCGCGGGCGTCTGCGGCGCTTGGCGCCCTCGGACCGGGGCCGGTCGCCCTCGTCCCGCCGTTCGCTCCCGCGCTCGCCGCGGGGCTCGCCCCGCCTCCCGGGCCGCTCCTCGGGCAGGGCCGGGGCCGCGCCCAGGCTGCCCTGGTAGCGCTCGTCCAGGAGCATGGCCAGAAGCATCCGGCCGTCGTCCTCCTCGGCCAGTTTGGCCGCCAGGGGCAGGAAACGCCGCATGCGCTCCCGGGCCAGGGGCGTCTTGCTCCGCAACTCGGCCTCCAGGCTGGAGGACAGACGCTCGGCCACCACCTCGGCCACGGCCTCGTCCGAGGGCGGTTCGCGCCGGATCAGGTCGAGGGAGTAGAGCCGGGCGATGCGCATGAGCTCCAGCTTCTGGATCACGTCCACCAGGGAGATGACCTCGCCCGAGGCCCCGGCCCGGCCCGTGCGGCCCGAGCGGTGGATGTAGGACTCGCGGTCCTCCGGCGGCTCGTAGAGGATCACGTGCGACAGTTCCGGGATGTCGATGCCCCGCCCGGCCACGTCCGTGGCCACCAGGAAGCGCAGGGACTTGTCCCGCACCCGGGCCAGCACCTGCTCGCGCTTGGCCTGGGTCAGGTCCGCGGACAGTTCGTCCGCGTCGTAGCCGAACTGCTGCAGCACGGCCGTCAGGAAGTGCACGTCGCTCTTCTTGTTGCAGAAGATGATCACCTGGGTGGGCTGCTCCAGCTCGATGATGCGGATGAGGCAGCGCTCCCGGCCCATGGCCGGGACCTCGTAGTAGGTGTGCGCGATCTCGGCCACGGATACCTGCGCGCCCGAAAGCGAGAGCATCTGCGGCTCGCGCAGGAACTCCTCGGCCAGGCGCAGCACGTGGCCCGGATAGGTGGCCGAGAACATCGAGGAGTGCACCCGCCGCTTGGGCAGGTAGCGCTGCACCTCCTTCATGTCCGGGTAGAAGCCCACGGAGAGCATCCGGTCGGCCTCGTCGAACACGAGCATGCGCAGATGCTCCAGGGTCAGCGAACGCTTGAGCAGGTGGTCCAGCACGCGGCCGGGCGTGCCGACCACGATGTGCGCGCCCAGCTTGAAGGCCTCGATCTGGGGGCCGTAGCCCACGCCGCCGTAGACCGCCACCACGCGCGGGCCGTCCGGGCCGCAGAGCAGCTCGGCCTCGCGGGCCACCTGGGTGGCCAGCTCGCGCGTGGGCACCAGCACCAGGGCCTGGCATTCCGGCCGCGTGGGGTCCAGCCGGGAGAGCATGGGCAGCACGAACGCGCCGGTCTTGCCGCTGCCCGTGCGGGCCTGGACCATCATGTCCCGACCTTCCAGCAGCGGGGGCAGGGCCTTGGCCTGCACCGGGGTGAGCGCGGTCCAGCCCGCGCGGTCGCAGGCCCGGCGCAGCGTCTCGGGAAGATCCTCCAGGCGCGGCTCGGGCCGCGTTGCCTCGGGATCGGACGTCGTATTGGGAGTTTCGTTTTCCATGCCCGGCTCACTACCCCACAACACCCCTCTCCCGCAACAACCCCCTTCGCCCCCTTCGGCCCCCTTCGGGGGGGGGCAGAAAGGCTCTTCTACCGGGTCCAGGACGCAGTCCTGGCGCGGGGGATGGGGGCGCGCAGCCCCCATTCTGGAAGCCCCATGAGGCTAACGGGACGAAAGGAGGAGGATTTCGGGGTGGTCGGGCATGCGTTCGCGGACGCGGGCCTTGTCCCCGGGCTTGAGGTTGTCGTCGGAGAAGGCCTTGAAGCGCGCGCCGTCCACCTCCACCTCGCCGGAGGTGAAGGGGCCGATGGGCTCCAGGGCCCGGGCGGTGCGGCCCACGGGGTCGCGCGGGGCGCGGGGGCGGTCGCCGTCCAGGGACATGGAGAGGTCCAGGTCGGGCTGGGGCGCGCCCTTCTTGGGGGCGGGCCGCTCGGGCGGCTCCACGGCCTCGGTGAGCAGCAGGGGGGAGTGCGGGCGCTCCTCGTCGATGGACAGGGACAGGGCGTCGTCCAGCACCGGCTCCAGGAGGTCGAAGCCCGAGCGCTCGTCGTCCTCTTCCAGGATGGACAGGGCCTGGGAGCCGCCGGGCATGGTGGCGGGCCGGGACGGCGGCTTGGGCGGGGTCAGGTCCGCGAAGGGGTCGCGGCGCCGTTTCGAGGACTGAGACCTGGGCGCGGCGAAGGCGTCGGCCGGGGCGGAATCCTCGCGGGCCGGAGCCTTGCGTTTGGGCGCGAAGGCCATGGCCTCGTCCTGGTCCCGGCGTTCGGCGGTCTGGCGCTCGGCGCGGCGTTCCTTGCGGCGCTTCTGGGCCCGGCGGATGGGCGGGCGGATGGCCAGCAGCCCGAACAGGGCCCCGGCCAGGGCCACTCCGGCCTGCACCACGGGCTGGGAGGCCGGGGCCAGGTAGGCCGCTCCGGCGGCCAGCAGGCAGCCGAGCCCGAGGAACGAAAGAACCAGGCCCGGGGCGGCCAGGTCGGCCACCACGAAGGCCAAGCCCACCAGGAGCCAGACCTGGTACGGAATGGTCATGTCCGTGAACATGAGAGCCCCATACGCCAGTCCCTGGAACCTGGCAAGATTTCCGGGGGGTTCCCGGCAACGGCCGGAGCATGTTATGGCCCCGGCAAAGGGGGGGGCATGAAGGACCATGTGGAGATCTTCCGGCTCTGGCTGGCGGACCATCCCCGGGAGCGCCGCCGCGCCCGGGGCATGACCCTGGCCCAATTGCGGGAAATGGCCTCGGCCCAGGGCCTCAAGTTCAGCGAGGACGACCTGCGCGAGGCCATGGACGCCCCGGACTCGGCCTTTTTCGGTCCGCCCGAGAAGCCGTTGTTCGTGGAGCGCTTCCTGACCAAGCGCGGGCTGACGGTCATGGCCCTGGCCCTGTTCGCGGCCTGGCTCGTCATGGACCATGCCCTGGCCGTGCGCGCGAACCAGGAACACATCAACCCGGCGGCCGTGGAGGCCATGAGCCAAGCCCTGGAGGTCTGCCGCCTGGAGGGCCGGAACGAGGCCCTGCGCCAGTGCCGGGACGTGCAGGCCGCGCCCATGTGCCGGGTCTTCGGGGACGAGATCGTCTGCGTCCTGGAGCGGCGCTACGGCCTGTTGACGGACCTGGGATTCATCCTGCCGCCCCTGTACGAGCCGGGCTACAGACCCCGCGTTCCCCGCTGGCGAGGGATGCTGGACCTGGCCTTCGGGCGTTGAGGCCCGGGAGGGGGCCCTTGCCCGGGACGCGGGGATCGGGCATGAGGATGCCAGGAGCGGAGGCGGAACACATGCGCGGAACCAAGAGACGGATGGGGTTCGAGGACCTGGAGAACGTGGCCGAGGACATGGTCCTGGCGCGGATCTCCGAACTGGCCGAGGACGAGGGGCTGGACTTCTGCCGCTGTCCGGTCTGCCTGCAGGACATCGCGGCCATCGTGCTCAACAAGGTGCCGCCGCTGTACTGTTGCAGCCTGCTGGAGAAGAATTCCCCGGGCGAGGATTTCTCACGCCGCGTGGAGCACGTGCGCGAGCGCATCGAGGAAGAGTTGCCGCGGGCCCTCGAACTGGTCCGCAGCCACGACAATCACTGACCTCCGGCGCGCTCCGGGCCGGCTTCCCGCCCGGTTTCGCCGCGATGGCGCACCCGCGCGCCCGGCTTGGGCGAGAGGGTGTGCTCCACCACCGCCAGGAACTCCCGGCACTCCGGGAAGTCCGGCCGCAGCTCCAGGGCCTGGAGCAGGAGCTTGCGGGCCTTGGCCGCGTCGCCCTTCTCGAACCAGGCCCGGCCGATGTTGTAGACGAGATTTTCGTCGTCCCCGGAGAACTCCCGGGCCCGGGAGTAGTACTCCAGGGCCTCGGCGAACAGTCCGCACTTGCGCAGCTGGATCCCGAACTCGTTGAACAGGTGCTTGTGCCGGGGCTCGAAGGCCGCGCGCAGCTGGACCAGGCGCTTGAAGACCTGGGTTCCGGAGGCCGTGTCGCCCCGGTCCAGGTAGACGAGGCCCAGGCCGAACACGGCCCGGGCGTGGTCCTCGGCCAGCTCCAGGGCGCTCTTGTACTCGAACTCTGCGGAATAGGACTCGCCCTTGGCCCGGTGCTGGTCCCCGCGCTCCACGTGCGACTCCACCTTCTCCATGAGCGGCAGGACCTGGTTCAGATAGAGTTCCGGCTCGGGCAGGAACTTGCCCAGCAACTCCTCGCGGCTCATGACCTCCTGGGGCCCGGAGGGCATCATGCCGGAGTTCAGGCTTTGGACCAGGATCGTGCCGTCGTCCTGCTCCTCGGCGTAGACGTGGAAGTTGCGCCCGATCTTGCGCTTGGTCCCGCCGAAGCCCACGTAGCCCGTGTCCTCGCAGGAAAAGACTCCCTTGATGCGGGGCGGTTTCGCCGTGCTCATTCCTCTACTCCGGGATCGTCCGCCTGGCCCGCGCGAGGTTCGGCCGAGGAAGGCGGAAAGTCCGTTCTTTCAATGGGATGCGATCGGAGGCCCCCGGGGCATGGCGGCCCGTCGGGTTTTTCCGTCCAAAGACATGGTAGGCGAAGCCCGCCGCGCAAGGCAAGCCCGGTCGCGAAAGAGTAACACCCGGCCCCGCGAGGGACCTTTCGCCGTATCCGGCCCCTAGAAGTCCCCGTCCTGGTCCGGCGGCGGGGTCACGAGCAGCTTGTCGATGCGCGCGCCGTCCATGTCCACGATCTCGAACGCGAAGCCCTTCCAGCGGAAGCGGTCGCCCAGCGCGGGCGGGCGGCCCAGGCGCTGGAGCACGAACCCGGCCAGGGTGCGGAACGGGCCGCCGTCCTCGTCCGTGAGCCGCGTCTCCAGCACGTCCAGGGCCTCGTCCATGGGCATGAGCGCGTCGATGAGCAGGGAGCCGTCCTCGCGGCGCAGGGCCGAGGGCTCCGGGGCCGTGCCCGGGGTGGGGATGTCGCCCACGATGGCCTCCAGGATGTCGTAGAGCGTGACGATGCCCTGGATCACGCCGTACTCGTCCACCACCACGGCGAAGTGCATGCCCGGCCGCTGCTTGAAGATCTCCAGCAGGCGCACGGCCCGCATGGTGGTCGGCGCGAACAGGGCGGGCCGCACGTGGGCGGCGATGTCCACGGGGCCGCCCGAGCGGGCCGCCAGGAGCACGTCCCGGGCCCGCACCACGCCGAGCACGTCCTCCAGCTCGCCCCGGGCCGCGGGGAAGCGGCCGTAGGGATGCTCCAGGACCGTGCGCAGGTTCTCCTCGTCCGGGGCGTCCAGGTCGAGCCAGGCCACCCGCGAGCGGTGGGTCATGATCGCCTCCACCCGGCGGTCGCCCAGGCGGAAGACGCGTTCGATCATGTCCCGCTCGGCGTTTTCCAGGACGCCGCTCTCCGCGCCCTCGGCGATGAGCCCCCGGATGTCCTCCTCGGTCAGGGCCGCCTCGCCCTTGCCGGACACGCCCAGGACGCGGAGCACCGCGCTCGTGGACAGGCTCAGGACCTGCACCAGGGGCAGGCAGAGGACGGTGAGCAGGCGCATGAACGGCGCGGCGGCCGCCGCCAGCCGCTCGGGACGCCGCAGGGCCAGGCGCTTGGGGGCCAGCTCGCCGAGCACCAGGGTCAGGAAGGTGATGGCCGCCACCACCAGGGCCACGGCCAGGGCCTCGGCGGCCTGGAGCGGCGCGCCCGCTTCGACCAGAAGCCGGGTCGCCGCGGCCACCAGGGTCGCGCCGCCGTAGACCCCGGTGAGCACGCCCACCACGGTGATGCCGATCTGCACCGTGGAGAGGAAGCGCTCGGGCCGCAGGCGCATGTCCAGGGCCAGCCGCGCCCCCCGGTTCCCGTTTCCGGCCATGTTCCGCAGCCGCACGGCCCGGGAGGAGACCAGGGCCATTTCGGTCATGGAAAAGAAGCCGTTGAGCAGGACGAGAAGGAGAATCACCGACAATTCCAGAAACAAGGCGTTCATGATCCGCTCCGTTCCGGCGGAAGCAGTCCGGCCGGGACATCAGGGTGCCCGGCGCGGGCGGGGTGCGTCAAGATGGGGCTCAGCCCTCGAAGCGTTCGCCCCCGGCCAGGCGTTCGAGCCGTTCCGGGTCCGAGAGGGTGATCTCGCGGCCGCGCATGGCGATGAGGCCGCTTTCCGCGAAGCGCTTCAGGGTGCGCGAGAGGGTTTCCTGGATCGTGCCCAGGGAGAGGGCGATCTGGCCCTTTGGGATGTCCAGGCGCACGCGGTTCCCGCCCTGGTCGCGGGGCAGTGTCAGGAGATAGGCCGCCAGCCGCGCGGGCACCTCCTTGAGGCTGACCTCCTCGATCTTGCGCACGAGCATGCGCAGCCGCGCCGAGAGCAGGCCGAGCATGTTCATGGCCAGCTCGGGGTCCTTGCGGATGGCCTCGCCGAAGGCCCGGCGCGGGAAGAAGAGCAGCTCGGAGTCGGCCAGGGCCTGGGCCGCGGCCGGGAACACGCCGCGCTCGAACACGGCCACCTCGCCGAAGGACTCGCCCGGGCCGAAGACGTGCAGGATCTGCTCCTTGCCCGCCGGGTTGGAGTTGGAGATCTTCACCTTGCCCTCGGCCACGGCGTAGAATCCGTCCGCCGGGTCGCCCTGCTGGAAGATCTCCCGGCCGCGCTCCACGGCCTTGCGCACCGCGATGCGGGCCACGGCCTCCAGCTGGGCCTGGGGCAGGCCGTCGAACAGGGTCACGCGGCCCACGGCCTGAAGAGCGTCCATGTCGTCCTCCGGGGTTCGGCCCGGCCGGATGCCGGGCATGCCTCACCTTGTGGCCGATTTCGCCGCGAATGTCACGCCCGGGCGGATTTCCGGGGGACGCTTCACTTTGTCCGCGAAAGGGGCTATATTGGCGAACACATCCGCGCGAAAGAGCGCGGGGCGCGGCCATGAACGCTTCCGAACGCCTGTTTGGGGATCTTCTGGGCCGGGCCGGCGTCATGCTCAACGGCCCCGACCCCTGGGACATCCGGGTCCACGACACCCGGGTCTACGACCGGGCCCTGCTCCAGAAGAATCTCGGCCTCGGCGAGGCCTACATGGACGGCTGGTGGGACTGCGACCGGCTGGACGAGTTCTTCCGCCGCGTGCTGGCCGCCCACCTGGACGAGAGCGTGCGCGGCGGCCCGGGCCTGCTCCTCTCCCTGCTCCCGGCCCTGCTGCGCAACCGCCAGACCCGCCACGGGGCCCGCCGGGCGGCCCGCCGCCACTACGACCTGGGCAACGACCTCTTCCAGTCCTTCCTCGACCCCCGCATGCAGTACAGCTGCGCCTACTTCAAGGACGGCGCGGAAACCCTGGCCGAGGCCCAGCTGGCCAAGCTGGAGCTCATCTGCGCCAAGCTCGGCCTGGGCCCCGGCGACCGCCTCCTGGACATCGGCTGCGGCTTCGGCGGCCTGGCCCGCCACGCCGCCGAGACGCGCGGCTGCCGGGTCACGGGCGTGAACATCTCGCGGGAGCAGATCGCCTTCGCCCGGGAGCACTGCGCGGGCCTGCCCGTGGAGATCGCCGAGCGGGACTACCGCGACATCCCGGGGACCTACACCAAGGCCGTGTCCGTGGGCATGTTCGAGCACGTGGGCGCCCGGAACCACCGGACCTACATGCGGGCCGTGCTGGAGGCCCTGGAGCCGGGCGGGGTCTTCCTCCTGCACACCATCGGCTCCAACCGCACGGCCCCGGGCTGCGACCCCTGGATCGAGCGCTACATCTTCCCGCGCGGCGACCTGCCGAGCCCGGCGCAGCTCGCCCGGGCCGTGGAGGGCCTGTTCGTCATCGAGGACTGGCACAACCTGGGCCCGCACTACGCGCGCACCCTGCGCTGCTGGCACGAGGGCTTCGAGGCGGCCTGGCCCGGCCTGGCCGGGCGCTACGGCGAGCGGTTCCGGCGCATGTGGCGCTACTACCTGCTCTCCAGCGCCGGGGCCTTCGAGGCCCGGGACATTCAGGTCTGGCAGGTGGTGCTCACGCCCGTGGGCGCGTCGCAGCCCCCCGACGTTCGCGGGGAAGGGTGATCAGGACGCGGAGGGGATGCCGAGCTTGAGGCCGGACGGTCCCCGCTCCAGCTTGGCGAGGTAGTCCTTGGCCTCGGCGAAGCCGGGATTGATGGCCAGGGCCTGTTCCAGGGCCTCCTTGGCCCGGCCCAGGTCGCGGCGCTCGATGTGCGTGCGGGCGATGTTGAAGTAGAGGTTCTCGTCGTCCTTGGCGAAGTCCAGGGCGCGGCCGTAGTAGTCCAGGGCCTGCTCGTACATGCCGTTCTTGCGCAGGTTGATGCCGAATTCGTTGAACAGGTGCTTGTGGCGCTTCTCGAAGGCCGCGTCCAGGGTCACGAGCCGCCGGAGCACCTCCAGGGCCTTCTCCTTCTCCTCCCGCCGCAGGTAGACCAGCCCGATGCCGAAGTTGGCCCGGATGTTCTGCTCGTCCAGGTTGAGGGCGTTCTGGAAATTCAGCTCGGCGGTGAACGGCTGGCCGTTCTTGAGGTGGCGTTCGCCGCCGGCGATCTGCTTGGCCAGCTCGCGCATCTGGGGGAGCATGGTCTTGTGGTAGTATTCCGGATCCGGGAAGTAGTCGGCCAGCAGTTCGTCGCGGGTGATGGAGGTGGTGGGCCCGGTGGGCACGTGGTTCTCGTTCACGGCCTGGACCTCGATCGTGCCGTCCTCCTGCTCGTCCACGAAGACGTAGATGGTGGTGGACACCTTCTTGGCCGTGGTCCCGGTGCCGACCTTGGAGGTCTTGGCCGTGGAGAAAGCGCCCTTGATGCGCTCTTCGGTTGGGCAACAGGACATGCACGCACTCCGGCCGCCGGAGAAGGGGAGGGGAACGGGCCGAACAGGCCCGGCCGCGAGCGGCCCGGCAGTCTCGTTCCAGGCCCGAGACCCGTGGCTTTCCGTCCCTGCCTCGCGGCGGGTTTGGCTTTTTTCGCAACCCGACCTTAGGGTGCCCGCGCGGCCGTGTCAAGGCGGGAGCGCTCGCTGGAAGTGCTTGTGATGCAACGTTTTTCAGCGGCGGACCGGCTCGGGGGGAAGGCGGAAAAAACGGGGACGCGCGGTCGTGGCCCGCGCCTCGCGGTTGCCGCCTCGGCGCGGCCTGGGGTATGTTCAGGAACAGGGACGCGTCCCGCCACGGAGCACACATGCGGAGCATCATCTTCGAGAACGGCAAGAGTCTGTCGGCCGAAGGGCCGAAACCCCGCCCCGGCGCGGGCGAGGCCCTGGTGCGGGTGCTCCTGGCGGGCGTCTGCAACACCGACCTGGAGCTGCTGCGCGGTTACTACGGCTTCTCCGGGGTGGCCGGGCACGAATTCGTGGGCCTGGTGGAGGAGTGCCCCGGCGCGCCGGAGTGGGTGGGCCGTCGCGTTTCGGCGGACATCAACTGCGGCTGCGGCGGGTGCCCCCTGTGCCGCGCGGGCGACCCGCGCCACTGTTCCACGCGCACGGTGCTCGGCATCGTGGCCCGGCCCGGCTGCTTCGCCGAGCACCTGACCGTGCCCGCGCGCAACCTCCTGGCCGTGCCCGAGGGCCTGCCCGACGATTGCGCCGTGTTCGCCGAGCCCCTGGCCGCGGCCCTGGAGCCCGGCCGCCAGCTGGACCTCTCCGGCCGGAGGGTCCTGGTCCTGGGCGACGGCAAGCTCGGCATCCTGACCGCCCTGGGCCTGGCCCGGGAGTGCGGGGAGCTGACCCTGGCCGGACGCCACGAGGCCAAGCTGGCCCTGGCCCGGGGCGTGGGCGCCGCGCTCCTGCCCGCCGGAACGGCCCCGGCCCGCGCCCGCGACATCCTCGGGACCTTCGACGTGGTCATCGAGGCCACGGGCCGGGAGGACGGACTGGACACGGCCCTGGAGCTGGTCCGGCCCGAGGGCGTCGTGGTGGCCAAGACCACCTCGCGCAACCCGTCGCGCCTGGACCTGGCCAAGCTGGTGGTGGACGAGATCACGCTCATGGGCTCGCGCTGCGGGGACCAGGCCCTGGCCCTGGAGCGCCTGGCCGGAGGCCTGGACCCCCGGCCGCTCATCGAGGCCCGTTTTTCCTTCGCGGAACATGAACAGGCCCTGGCCGCGGCGTCCCGGCGCGGGGCCATGAAGGTGCTGCTCACCCCCTGAGCCGAGGAGGGTCCATGCCCGAGGACAAGACCCCGGCCGAGGCCGGAACCACGGAACAGCCGAACCACGAGGAGGCCCGGCCCGCGCCGCGTCTGGACCTGGCCGTGGGCGGCCCGGTGCTGGTGGAGATCGAGGGCCTGCGCCGCAGCTTCAAGGCCAAGGTGGTGGGCTGGGACCAGGACCGCTTCGTGCTCACGACCTTTCCCTCCCGGCCGGAAATCCGCGACCAGCTCTACCAGGACCGGGGCCTGATCCTGCGCTACCTGCACCCCGACGGCACGCTCTACGGCTTCCACTCCGTGGTGGACTCGGTGCTCTTCCGGCCCGAGCGGCTGCTCTTCGCGCGCTATCCCGAGAAGGTGGAGACCCTGACCCTGCGCAAGGAGGACCGGGTGAACTGCTTCGTGCGCGCCAGCGTGGAGCGGAGCACGGGCCAGGCCTGCCAGGGCCTGCTGCTGAACGTCTCCCGGAGCGGCTGCCGCTTCGTCTCCGGCCCGCCCGCGCCGGAGCCCGCGCCCCTGGTGGGCGAGCCCCTGACCCTGGTGACCGCCCTGTTCGGCTGCTCCCTGGAACAGCGCATCCCGGCCGACGTGCGGGCCATCCGTCAGGACGGCGCGCGCGTGGCCCTGGGCCTGCTCTTCCGCGAGATTCCCGAGGAGGCCGTCCAGGACATCGAGCGCTACATCCAGGACATCCTGACCGTCCTCGGCGGAGGGGGCTTCGCCCCGCTATAGAAAGCAAAAAGAGGGCGAAGAAAAAGGCGGGAGCCTGCTCCCGCCTTTCTGTCTTTCTGGAATGGGCCGACTAGTAGTAGCCGAGCTTGACCTTGGTCTTGTCCAGTTCCTCGAACGCGCCGCTCCCGGCCGGGCCGAGCTTCACGGCCTTGACCGTCACGACGTAGAGATGGCTCTTGCCGCCGGAGCAGGGCGGCAAGTACGCGCCGGGCCGGCTCCAGCCCCTGTGTTCGTGGATGAGCGTGAATCCGGCGGGCAGGTCGAAGGTCTCGCCGGGCAGGGCGGGCACGGTCACGCTTCCCGCGCCCGGGGTGACGGCATAGCTCACCACGCCGTGGCCGCCGTCGGACAGGGCGCTGTAGTCCTTGTCCCCGAAGGACAGGACCAGGGCGTCGGCCTGGGCCGGGATGCCGCTCACTTGCAGGGCCGGGGCCGCGCCGCTGCCGCCGAACTTGGTGCACTGCTGCCCGCTGGGAACGGAGCGGCCGTTCCAGGCCGGGTCGGCCAGGGCGGCTTCAAGGCCTCCCGCCAGGGCGGCGGCGGGCAGGATCAGGACGGCCAGCAGAACAAGGACGATGACGGATTTCACGCTTCCCCCCCACGTGGTTGGTTCCGGCCGCGCGCCTACCGCACGGCGCCCTGGAAAAGAAAAGAATGCAATGACGGCAACATGTTATCGGATTGGCGGCAGCGGGTCAAGGGGGGGCTTCGCCCCGCTATGGAAAGAAAAAGGCGGGAGGCGCCTCCCGCCTTTCTGTCTTTCTGGAATGGGCCGAAGGCCCCCCGGCTTCGCCGGTTCCTGGAACGGGCCGAAGGCCCCGAAGCCGGTCAGTTCTGCATGTCGGTGATGATGGACTTGAGGTCCTGGGCCAGCCGGGCCAGGTCGGACACGGCCTGGGCGGACTGGGTCATGGCCTCGGCGGTTTCCGAGGCGATGCGGTTGATGTCCTCGGTGGTGCGGCTGATCTCCTCGCTGGCCGAGGACTGCTCCTCGCTGGCCGTGGCGATGCCGCGCACCTGGTCGGCCGTGTTCTCCACCATGTCCACGATCTCGCGCAGGGCCGCGCCGGACTTCCCGGCGGTTTCGGTGCTGGCCGTGATGGCCTGGGCCGTGGCCTCGGTGTTGCGGATGTTCTTGCGCGCGCTTTCCTGCACGGCCTGGATGTAGGAGCCCACCTCGTTGGTGGCGCTCATGGTCTTCTCGGCCAGCTTGCGCACCTCGTCGGCGACGACCGCGAAGCCTCGTCCGGCCTCGCCCGCGCGGGCGGCCTCGATGGCCGCGTTCAGGGCCAGGAGGTTGGTCTGGTCCGCGATGTCCGCGATGACGTTCATGATCTGGCCGATGCCCTCGGCCTGCTTGC
>NZ_JAMHGA010000015.1 GCF_023660105.1 Desulfovibrio aminophilus
CGGAGCCGGAGGCCACGTTGTCGGTGGCCCCGCGCACGTCGGCCACCACGTCGCGCAGGCGGTCGGCCATTTCATTGAGGGAACGGGCCAGGATGCCGATCTCGTCCTTCTGGTCGATGTCCAGGGAGCTGGTGAAGTCGCCGTGGCTCATGGCCTGGGCGAAGGCCACGCCCTTGGTCACCGGGCCGGTGATGGCCCGGGTGAGGAAGAGCGCGGCGGCGATGCCGATGACCAGGGCCACGAGCGCGCCGCCCAGGGTGAGCGAGTTGGCCAGCGAAATATTGGAAGCCATATCGGCCTTGAACAGGGCCAGCGCGTCCAGGCAGGCTTTTTGGGCGGCCCGGGCGTTGTCCACCATGTCCTTGTCCGCGTCCGTCTGCTTCTGGGTCAGCTGGACGAATTCCTGGAATGCGGCGGCATAGGTGTTGACGCCCTTGATCGCCACGTCGGCGGCCTCGATGTTCTTCTGCTTGCGGTAGCGGGAGCGGAGATCGGGAAGCCCCTTCTGCAGCATCTCCTTCTCGGCTTGATGCTCTTCCAGCTTCTTGGGATCGCCGGAGATGATGAATTCCTTCTCGAAGCGCCGCATGTTCAGGAGGTTGGCCGTGAGCCGCGCGGCGTCGTCCGACTTGTCGTGGCGGTCGACCAGGTCGGGCACGGCGGCGTTGGACTCGGCGGATTTCCTGACGTCCCCGTCCTGGTCGTCCCACATGGCCTGCAGGGAGGTCTGGGCGGCGCGGCCATCGGCGCGCATGGTCTCGTTCAGCTCGTCCTTCTTCTTTCCCAGCCCGACGTAGTTCTGGAACGCGGCTTCGTAGGACTTGACCTGCTCTCCGGCCTTCTGGAGGAGATCCCTGGCGCTCTTGTTATGGATGAGGGATTGGGCCTCGGAGGCCTGGCCTTCAATCTCGGCGATCTTTTTCTTGTGGTCGTCGAGGAGCTTTGGGTCGCCGCGAAGAATGAAGTTCTTTTCGATCTGCCGTGCCTGGAGGATCATGGTCACGATGGCGTTGGCCCTGTCGCCCATGTCCGCTGACGTGGCCACGGTGGACAGGCTGAAGTAGGCCGTCACGGCCACCGCAAGGGTCAGGACCAGGATCGTCCCGAATCCGATTCCCAGTTTCACGGCCAGCTTGAGATTGTTCATGCATCCTCCCGCTTGTTGCCCCCTCCGCAGCGCCTGGGTCGGGGCTTTCAGGGCCAGCATAGCGCGCCGGGGGGGCAGGGCAAGGATTACCGGAAAATTCTCAAACCCCGCCCGGAAGTCGCGGCGGGCATTGAGGAGAATGGGTCAGGACAGGACGCGGGAGAGGAGTCCGCGAGGATCGCGGGCGGCCAGGGCGCGGCGGAAGGCGGCCTCCTGGCCCTTGGCGCGGGAGTTTTCCAGGGCCAGGCCGAGTTCGTCCAGCCCGGGCTCCAGTCGGAAGCACTTCAGGTCGGCCATCCCGGCGGCCAGGCCCAGCCGCCAGTCCGCGCGCTCGCGCAGGGTCAGTTCGGAGAGCAGGCCCAGGCGCATGGCCTCCAGGCCCGGGCAGGACGCCAGCAGGGCTTCCAGGGCGCGGGTGAGGGCCATGTCCCCGGGCCTCAGTCTCAGGGCCAGGAACAGGCACTCGCCGGACCGGGTCGGGAGGTGACGGGCCGGGTCGAAGGGGAAGCCCGCCCGCAGGGGAGGCAGTCCCCGGCGCGGCAGGCGGGCCCAGAGCGCGCAGAGGTGCGCCGGGTCGGCCGGCGGCTCCAGCAGGGCCTTGGACGGCCGGGGCAGGGCCTTGATGTGGCGGAACCAGAACTGCTTCGCCAGGTCGAAGCGGGACAGGCGCAGGGCGGCCATGCTCCCGGCCAGGTCCACGTCCGCCTCGCCGGGGTGGAGATCGTCGGCCAGCACGGCGGCCAGGACGGCCAGGGTCTCGGCCTCGCGGTCCCCGGCCTGGGCCAGGAAGCGCAGCCGGGCGGCCAGCACGGGCGGCCAGGGAGGCAGGGCGGCCAGCAGGCCGGCCATCTGTTCCGAGCGCATGGGCAGGCGTCCGGGCTCCCAGAGCAGGAATCGGGACAGGCCGAGCCAGGCGTCGGCCTCCGGGCCGCGCGCCGCGTTTTCCCCGCAGGAGGCGGCCAGCTCCAGGAGCCGGGCCGCGCGGTGGATGGGCAGGTGCTCCCGCCGCACCCGCTCCCAGGCGGCCAGGGCCTTGGCCCGGGCGGCCTTGGGATTCTTGAGCAGGGAGTCCAGCGCGGCCCCCAGCTCGGCCACGTGGGCGCAGACCTCGATCTCGCGGCCGGGTTCGAACAGGGCGTCCTGCTCCGGGCCGATGTCCTGGCCCAGGACGAGGCAGCCCGTGGAGGCGGCCTCGAAGAGCCGGAAGTTGATCTCGCCGGTGATGGATTCGTTGGGCACGAAGCGGGAGTCGCGGTAGAGGGCGAACATCTCGTCGTGGCCCAGGTCCGATGCGGCGGCGAGCCGGGGGCCGTAGCGGCGCTCCAGGAACTCCAGGAGCCAGCGCCGGGCCGGGCGCTGGGGCGTGACTCGGCCCACGAAGGCGATGTCGCGGCCCCGGCGCTCCCAGGGGGACCAGGGCTGCTCCTGGCCGAAGAAGGGCAGGTGGGCCACGGCCTTCTGGCCCAGGGAGGAGAGGTCGGCGTCCCACTTGGTCTGGGTGGAGAGGACCAGGTCGAAGAGGCGGCCGTAGGCCGCCTGCCAGAAGCCGTTGAGGTGCGGGTCCACGGCCCAGAAGACCGTGCGGCAGGAGAGCCGGTCCAGGCCGCGCAGGAACACGCGCGGGCCCAGGCTCTCCACCTGGATCAGGAGTTCCGGTTCGCGGCCCTGGAGGGCCTCGGCGATGTCCAGTTCGCCGCCCCCGGGGGCCAGGTCCGCCACGATCTCGCAGCCCAGGTCCGTGAACGCCCGGGCCATGAGCCGGGGCGAGTTCACGAGGCAGAGCCTGGGCCGCTCCACGTCAGGCCGTCCAGCGGCCCCAGAGGGAGCGCGGCAGGAACTTGTCCGAGGCTGCCTGGCGCAGGGCCAGCTCGCCCACGTCCAGGGTCCCGCCCAGGCCCTCCAGGGCGTCGGAGAGGAGGTTGCGGACCATGAGCGCCGAGGCGTCGGTGTTGTACATGGTCAGGATGAGGAGCCGGGCCTCGCCGGAGAGCAGCTCCCGGCACTGGGCCAGGAGCTCCGAGACCTGGCGCTCGACCTTCCAGAGCTCCTTCTTGGGCCCGCGCCCGAAGGCCGGTGGATCCAGGAGGATGGCCTCGTAGCGCTTGCCGCGCCGCAGCTCGCGGGCCACGAACTTGCCCACGTCGTCCAGGATGAGGCGCAGGGGGGCCTCCTGGAGGCCGGAGAGCTCCTGGTTGCGGCGGGCCCAGGCCAGGGCCGGGCGGGAGGCGTCCACGTGGGTCACCTCGAAGCCCGCCTTGGCGGCGACCATGCTGGCCGCGCCGGTGTAGCCGAAGAGGTTCAGCAGACGTCCCTTGCCGCCGCGTTCCAGGATGGAGCGCCAGTGCGGCCACTGCTCGGGAAACACGCCGATGTGTTTGGAGGTCTCGGTGAAGCGGGCCAGCAGGCGCAGGCCGTCCAGCTCCAGGGTCCACTCCCGGGGGCAGTCCGGGGTGAAGGTCCAGGCGCGCTCGTCGTGCACGGCCCGGGCGCGCCGCCATTCGGACTCGGGCAGGCGGGGCTTCCACCAGGCCCGGGGCTCGCCGCGCACCATGAGCACCTCGCCGAAGCGCTCCAGCTTGCGCCGGTCGCCGCAGTCCACCAGCTCGTACTGGTCCCATTCGGAGGAGAGGACCTCGATCAGCACCGCTCGCCCTCCGGGACGTCCGGCGGCAGCCCGGGCTTGGCCGCCTGGGTCCGGGCGAGGAGGTCGCAGCGCTCGTTCTCCGGGTGGCCGGAATGGCCGCGCACCCAGTGGAAGGCCACCTCGTGGGTCTGGAGCAGGGGGATCAGGGCGCGCCAGAGGTCCTGGTTCTTCACCGGCTTCTTGGCCGCGGTCTTCCAGCCGTTCCGCTGCCAGCCGCGCAGCCAGTTCTTGGTCACGGCGTCCTTGATGTAGGTGGAGTCCGTGTAGAGGTCCACGGCGCAGGGGCGCTTCAGGGCCGCCAGGGCCTCGATGACCGCGCGCAGCTCCATGCGGTTGTTGGTGGTGGCGGACATGCCGCCGGACATCTCCCGGGTCTTCCCGCCCTGGCGGAGCAGGGCGCACCACCCCCCGGGGCCGGGATTGCCCAGGCAGGAGCCGTCGGTGAAGATGGTCACGCGCGCGTCGGCGCTCATGGTTTGCTTCCTTCCTGCTCCGGCGCGGGAGCGGTGTCGTTCGCGGACCGCCCGCCGCCGGGCTGGTCCAGGTTGTCCAGGCGGGTCCAGATCAGGGCCAGGGCCGTCTTCAGCCCCTGGGCCCAGTCCCCGGACGCCCAGTAGGGTTCGAAATGCTCGCGCTCCAGGTAGGCCGAGAGCTCGCCCCCCAGGGCCCGGCGCATGAGCGGCGGAAAGGCCGCGGCCACCTTGCGGGCCTCGGGGTCGATGCCGAAGAAGAGCGTCTTGGAGTCGGTCTCGGTGAAGTCCGCGGCCGCCGGGCCGATCTCCACCCGGGCCTGGACCCCGAAGCGGTCCTTGATGCTGTCGATGAAGCCGGTGACGAAGGAGCGGTCCTCCTTGGACAGCAGTCCGGCCGGGTCCTTGAGCGCGCCGCCCGCCGCGATCTCGCGCATGCGGCGCTCGTTGTTGTGCCAGAAGGCCAGGCCCACGGCGAGGAAGACGACGAAGAGCCCGACGGTTCGCAGGAAGCGCTCCATGGGCGTGCGGCCCCGCACGAGCGGGCCGGTGTTTCCCTTGCGGAAGAACATGCCTGGACCTCCGGCCGGGAAGGCTACCTTGTGGCGGGCCTCCTGGCAAGCCGGAGGGACGCCGGGCGCATGGCCGGGGCGTGTTGCTTTCCCCGCCGGGCTTTGCGATAACATGCCCCGATGGGCGCGCACGCGCCCCGAGGACGAACGCGATGAAGAAATGGCTGATCATCGGCCTGGCCCTGCTGGTCGCCGCCGGAGGCGTCTGGTTCTGGACCGCCCGGGGCAAGGACGGCGGCATCCGCATCCTGAAGACCGCCAAGGTCGAGCGCGGCGAGGTCCGCAAGGTCCTGGAGGCCACGGGCATCGTCAAGCCCCAGGTGGGCGCGCAGATCCAGATCGGCTCGCGGGTCACGGGCATCCTGGCCAAGGTGCCGGTGCGCGTGGGCGACGTGGTCAAGAAGGGCGACCTGGTGGCGGTCATCGACAGCCGCGAGCTCAAGGCCAAGCTGGCCCAGGCCGAGGCCCAGCACCGCCTGTCCCGGGCCAAGCTGGACTATGCGCTCAAGGACCTGGAGCGCAAGCGCACCCTGGTGTCCAAGAAGCTGGAGTCCCAGAGCGTGTTGGACCAGGCCGTGCAGGCCGCCGAGGTGGCCCGCTTCGAGACCGCCGCCAACCAGGCGGCCATCGACACCCTCCAGGTCCAGCTCTCCTACACCAACGTGTACAGCACCATCGACGGGGTGGTCAGCCAGGTCACCTCCCAGGAGGGCGAGACCGTGGTGGCGGGCATGCAGGTGGCCAACCTGGTCACGGTGCTCGACCCGACCCTGCTGGAGATGTGGATCTACGTGGACGAGTCCGACGTGGGCCGCGCGGCCCCGGGCCTGCCCGTGGAGTTCACCGTGGACGCCCACCCGGGCGCGGTCTTCCACGGGACCATCGACCGCATCTATCCCGAGCCGGAGATCAAGGACAACATCGTCTACTACCGCGCCCTGGTCCAGGTGGACCGGGCCGACGCCGGGCGGCTGCGGCCGGAGATGACCACCCAGTGCAAGATCATCGTGGAGACGCGCAAGGACGTGCTCTCCATCCCCAACGCCGCGCTCAAGTGGGTGGACGGCCGCCAGGCCGTGTTCGTGCCCGGGCCCGAGGGCGCGGCCCACGAGGCCCAGGTGGAGCTGGGGCTGATCGGCCTGGACCGCACCGAAATCGTCTCCGGGCTCGAAGAGGGCCGGGACGTGGCCGTGCAGGTGGTCCTGCCGGGCCAGAAGAAGCAGAAGGGGAGCTGACGGTGTCCGGGCCGCTCATCCGCCTGGAGGGGATCGGCAGGACCTTCGCCATGCCCGGGGGCGAGGGCGCGTCCGTGACCGTGCTGCGCGACATCGACCTCACGGTGGAGGCCGGGGAGTTCCTGGCCCTGCAGGGCACCTCGGGCTCGGGCAAGTCCACCCTGTTGTCCATCATCGGCCTGCTGGACCGGCCCAGCGCCGGGCGCTACCTGCTGAACGGCCGGGACGTTTCGCATCTCTCCGACGACGAGCTCTCGGACCTGCGCAACTCGGTCCTGGGTTTCGTGTTCCAGAGCTTCCACCTCATTCCCTACGCCACGGCCCTGGAGAACGTGCTCCTGCCGGGCATGTATTCCCACGCGCCCCAGGGCCGCCTGCGCAAGCGGGCCCACGAGCTTCTGGAGCGGGTGGGCCTGGGTGATCGGGCGGGCTTCCGTCCGGGCCGCCTCTCCGGCGGCCAGCAGCAGCGCGTGGCCATGGCCCGGGCCCTGCTCAACGACCCGGACCTGCTCCTGGCCGACGAGCCCACGGGCCAGCTCGACTCGGCCACCAGCTCCGGGATCATGGACCTCTTCCGGGAGATCAACGCCACGGGCAAGACGGTCATCCTCGTGACCCACGACGACGAGGTGGCCGCCGCTGCCCGGCGCGTGGTCCGGCTGCACGACGGCCGGGCGAGCGAAGACCCCCCGGCCGGGGCGGGCGCATGAGCCCCCTGGCCCTGGCCCGCGCCCTGGGCATGGCCCTGGACGCGGTGCTGGCCTTCCGCCTGCGCACCCTCTTCGTCTCCCTCGCGGTCGCCTTCGGCATCGCCGCCCTGACCCTCATCGTCACGGCCGTGGACGGGGCCAACCGCATGGCCTACCAGATCGTGGACATGTTCGGCCCGGACGCGGCCCTGGTCTTCGGCGGAAACATCAAGAAGCGGGCCGTGGGCGAGCGCACCCAGACCCTCACCGAGGACGACGCCCGCCGCATCCGGCGCTCCCTGCCCGGGGTCTCCCTGGTGGCGCCCATGCGGGCCAAGTTCGACGTGACCGCGCGCTACGAGGGCCGCACCGCGGCCGGGCTGACGGCCGTGGGCGCGCTGGAGGACTATACCAGGGCCTGGAACTGGCCCCTGGCCGAGGGCCGCGACTTCTCCCCCGAGGACGTGGAGCGCGCGGCCAAGGTCTGCCTCCTCGGCGACAAGCCCTCCCGGACCCTGTTCGGGGACGAGTCCCCGGTGGGCCGGACCATCTTCGTCAACAACGTGCCCCTGCTCGTCATCGGCAAGCTGGCCTACCGGGGCTTCACCGGCGGAGGCGGCGGCCGCGAAGTGGACGACCGGGTGATCCTGCCGCTGCCCACCCTGACGAGCCGCTTCAACCTGGACCGCAAGTTCTTCGTGGGCCTGCGCGTGAAGTTCAGCGACGCCACGCGCATGGAGTCCCAGGTGGCGGCCCTCGGGGCCATGCTGCGCGAGCTGCACCGCCTGCCGCCGGAGGCCGACGACGACTTCACCGTGCTCACGGCCGACGAGGTCCTGGCCTTCCTGGCCATGCTCAAGGGCGGGCTGATGGTCTTCCTGGGGGTGACGGCGGTGGCGGCCCTGGCCGTGGGCGGCTTCGTGCTGGCCAACCTGTTCGCCCTCTCGGTCACGGAGCGGTCTTCGGAGATCGGGCTCAAGCGGGCGCTGGGGGCGCGCTCCTCGGCCGTGCTGGCCCAGTTCCTCTTCGAGGCCGTGATCCTGACCCTGGCCGGGGGCGTCCTGGGGCTCTTCCTCGGGCTCTCCCTGGGCCAGCTCCTGACCCGTCTGGAGATCCTGACCATCCAGTTCTCCTGGAAGGTCTTCGGCATGGCCCTGGGCGGTTCGCTGGTGGTGGGGCTGGTCTTCGGGCTCAAGCCCGCGCGGCAGGCCGCCGCGCTCGACCCGGTGGAGGCGCTGCGGGGCGGAGGCTAGGCCTCCGAGGGCGGCGGGGCGGGCAGCAGGACCCAGACCGTGGTGCCCCGCTCCTCGCCCGTCTCGAAGCCCACCGAGCCGCCGTGTACCTCGGCGATGAGCCGCACCGCGTAGGTGCCCAGGCCCGTGCCGAACTCCTTGCCGTGGGTCGAGTACTTCTCGAAGAAGCGGCCGCGCACGGCCTCGGGCACCGCGCCCATGTTGTGCACCGCGAGCCGGACGAAGCGCTCCTCGCGGGAGAGCTCCACGCCGACGGTCCCGCCCTCGGGCGCGGCCTCCAGGGCGTTGGCCAGGAGATTCAGGAACAGCGACTGGAGGAGCAGGTCCTCGCCCCGGACCAGGAGCATGTCGCCCAGCTCCGGCTCCGCGCCGTCCACCCGCACCGCGACCTCCAGGCCGCGCGCCCGGGCCAGGTTGCGCATCTCCTCCACCCCGGCCAGGGCCACGCCCAGAAGGTCCACGGACACCGGCCGCACGGCGTAGATTCCGGCCTCCATCTTGTAGAGGTCCAGGGAGCGGTTGATCATGTCGAGCATCTTGCGGCTGGTCTTCTCCAGGTGATCCAGGAGCTGGAGCTGGTCCGGCCGGAGATTGCCGTGGCCGCGCAGGATGCGCGGCACCGAGAGGGCGCAGATGAGCGGGGTCTTCAGGTCGTGACGGGTGATGTGCTCCACGTGCTCCTTGAGCTCCTCCAGCTCGCGCCGGGCGGTCACGTCCCGGCCGATGGCGATGGCCTGGGCCACCTCGCCCTTCTCGTTGAGCACCGGCGAGAGTCCCACCTCCAGCCAGATGATCCGGCCGTCGGCGTGGCGCACGCGGAAGGTGGCCTTGGCGTGGCGTTTCTCCCGGTAGACCGGGCGGGCCAGGTCGTCCTGGACGATCTTCCAGTCCGGCGGATGGATGAACTCCTCGGGCGGGGAGGAGGCCATGATCTCCGGGGGATAGCCCGTGACCCGGATGCAGGACGGGCTCATGAAGATCACCCGGCCCTCGGCGTCGTGCAGGCTGATGATCTCCCCGGCGTGTTCCGTGACCAGGCGGAAGCGGGCCTCGCTTTCGGCCAGGGCCGCGCGGCTCTGGTCCTCCTCGCGGGCCTTGCGCAGCTGCACGAAGAAGAGCGCGGTCATGAAGACCAGGCTCAGGAGCAGGGGACCGGCCATGAGCGGCAGGCCGCGCAGGAAGGTCTCCCGGATTTCGGACACGGGCTTGTTGGCCACCACCACCAGCGGCTCCCCGGCCAGGCGCAGGAAGGAGGCCACCACCTTGCCGGGCAGCGGACCGCCGTCCATGACCAGGGTGCCCTCGATGCGCTTCTGGGCCAGGGCCTCCAGCAGGACCGGGTGGGGGGCCTTGTGGCCCACGACCTCGGGGATGAAGGGATAGCGGGAGAGGATCACCCCGTCGGTGGAGAGCAGGGCCACGGCCCCGTTGCCCAGGTTGGCGCGGGCGTGGAACTCGGCCAGGTAGGAGGGCTCCAGCGCGGCCACGGCCACGCCCAGGAGCCTGCCCCGGCGGTCGCGCACCGGGCGGCTCACGGTGAAGAAGGGGCGTCCGGTGAAGCGGCCGGGCAGGAGCGGGCCGATGACGTGCCCGCCGTCCAGGGCCAGGGCCCGGCTGAAATACTCCTGCTGGGCCACGTTCAGGTCCGGGGCCGGGAACTGGGCGCTGTAGAGGAGCATCCGGCCCCGGGCGTCGGCCAGCCAGATGGAGCGCACCTGGGGCAGGCGCGCGGCCAGGTCGGAGAGGATGCGCCAGTCCTCCTCGGAGGAGGCCAGCCTGCTCCAGTCCCTGTCGCGCACGCGGTCTCCGGCGTGCAGCAGGCTCAGGTCCACGGTCTCCAGGGCGCGGTGCAGGTGCTGCTGGACGACCTTGGCCGAGTAGGCGGTCTCCAGCTCGGCCTCGCGATAGGTGTTGTCCAGGGAGACGCGGATGGCCACGCCGAAGGCGGCCAGCACGGCCAGGAGCGAGAGGGTGAAGAAAAAGGTCAGCCGCCGGGCGGTCCGGGAGGGTGCGGGGGGATTCGGAACGACTGACGGCATGCGGTGTCCTCTCCCGGATTTCCACGGTCCGCGCGGAACCCGGGGCGCACCTGTGTTGTGACAGAAAGGACTTTGGCCGTCAATTATAGGAATCTGTTGATTTTTTCCGCCACGGCCCGGCCGGAAACGCCCGCGTTCAGGGCTCGAACGGACGGTTGCCCGCCAGACAGGCGCAGAGTTCGGCGTAGACCTCGGCCAGCCGCTCGCGGCTCGGGTTCCCGCCCAGGCGCGCCAGGAGACGGGCCGAGAGCGTGCCCTTGGTCAGGATGGTCTCCAGGGGCTTGCGCCAGGCCGGATCGAAGTCGTCCGTGGGCAGGGCGTTCTTGGCCATGAACAGCCATATCTCCGAGGCCTTGCAGGAGCGCCGGTTGGTCAGGCCCAGGGCGTGCAGGTAGGCCGGGTCGTCGATGACCGCCTCGTGGCCGCGGCGGATGACCTTCTCCAGGATGCGGGCCAGGGGCTCGGCCTCCCATTTCTTCTGCTCGGCCCAGTCCTGCCAGGTCTCGTCGGCCACGGCGCGCAGGGCGGCCACGGCCAGGGCGGCCACGGCCAAGTCCGAGGCCGGGCATTCCTGGGTGTCCAGGACGCGGATCTCGATGGCGTCGCGCTCGAAGCGGGCGATGGCCCCCCGGGCGTTGAGCCATTCGTGGCGCAGGATCCCTTCCTTGTCGTGGGGCCGGATGGCCTTGAACATGGGCTTGAGGATGCGCTTCTCGTACTCCCGCCGGGTGAAGGCCCGCTCGGGCACCACCAGCCCGGCCACCTGGGGGATGCGCTCGGAGTTGTGGCGGTAGGCCTCCATGCGGCTGTCGGCCAGGCCGGTGGGGCTGCCGTCCAGGATGGGCGTGCTGGCCGAGAGCGCGGGCAGGATGGGCAGGATGAGGCGGATGGCCGCGTGCAGCCTGCCGAACTCCTCGTCGCCGGAGAAGGGCAGGTTCAGGTGCATGCTCTGGAGATTGGCCCAGCCGTGGCCCTGGCAGTTGAAGATGCGGTTGAAGGCCGCGTAGACCGCGTTGTACTCGTGGGGCCAGAGTTCGGTCTCGCGGTTCGGGTCCATCCAGGGATGGGCCCCGCCGGGCATGAGCTGGCCGCCGATGGGCGCGAGCAGGGAGTTGGCCCGGGCCACGTCGGCGGCGAAGCGCTCCGAGAGGCCCTCCAGGCTGGGGGCCGGGCCGTTGGTCTTGAACTCCACGACGTGCAGGACGAGTTCGTTGGACCAGGCCGTGTCCCCGAACTCCACGTCCGAGGTCAGCCGCCCGGCGGCGGCCTCCAGGAGCCGGTCGGCGGCCGGGTAGACGTCCAGGGTCCGGGCGTCCACGATCATGTATTCGAGTTCCACGCCGTAGCCCTGGAAGAGGTGCAGCGGCGCGCTCACAGGGAGCCCCCCAGGGCCTTCTTGTTCTCGATGCGGCGCAGGAAGACCTCCATGAGCCGCATGTACAGTTCCTCGCCCAAGATTTCGTCCTCGACGCCGTTGTCGATGTTGGGATTGTCGTTCACTTCCATGACGTAGACCCGGCCGTCGACCATCTTCAGGTCCACGCCGTAGAGCCCGTCGCCGATGAGCCCGGCGGCCTTGACCGCCGTGCGGATCACGGCCTTGGGGGCCTTGCCCACGGGCAGGCTCTCGGACTTGCCGTAGACGTCGCTGCCGTCCTTGCCGGTATGCACGATCTGCCAGTGGTCCTTGGCCATCCAGTACTTGCAGACGAAGAGCGGGCGGCCGTCGAGCACGCCCACGCGCCAGTCGTAGTCCGAGGGCAGGTATTCCTGGGCGATGACCAGGTCCGAGCGCTTGAGCATGGCCTTGGCGGCGTCCAGCAGGCCCTCGCGGTCGCAGGCCATGACCACGCCCTGGGAGAAGGAGCTGTCCGGCTGCTTGAGGATGCAGGGCAGGCCGAAGTCGTTGAGCGCCTGCTCCACGTTCTTGGCGTGCACGATGATGGTCCTGGGGGTGGGGACCTTGTGGCGGCCCAGCAGCTCGGCCAGGAAGACCTTGTTCGAGCAGCGCAGGATGGACTCGGGGTCGTCGATGACCACCAGGCCCTCCTCGCTGGCCTTGCGGGCCATGCGGTAGGTGTGGTGGTCCACGTTGGTGGTCTCGCGGATGAACAGGGCGTCGAACTCCGAGAGCCGCCGCGAGTCGTCGCGGGTGATGAACTCCACGCCCATGCCCAGGGACTCGGCGGCCTTGGCGAAGCGCTTGAGGGCCTTCTGGTCCGAGGGCGGCCGCTTCTCGGCCGGGTCCTGGAGGATGGCCAGGTCGTAGGCCGTGGGCGAGCGCTTGGGGATGACCAGCTTCTTGCCCGCCAGGTATTCCGAGGCCACCTGGGAGGCGAAGGGCAGCTCCTTCTTGGGGATGTCCTTCATGGACAGGGGCGAGACGTTCTGCAGGTACCAGTCCGCGCAGGAGTGGTTGAAGTCCGCGCGCAGGAACGGCGCGGGAAAGAACTTGAACAGCCGAGAGGCCAGCGTCTCCAGGCCCTTCTTCGGGGTCCGGCCGAAGTAGATGTTCAGGGAGAACTTGCGCAGGGTCCGGCCGTCCAGGAGCTTGACGATGACCTCGTCCAGCTCGTCCGAGGCCAGGCTGATGATGCCCATGGACTTCAGGTCCTGGATGGTGGTCACGCTGGGCACGGGCTTGTGCTTGCGGGCCTCGGCCAGGAGCGAGACGTAGTAGCCCAGGCTCTGGTAGCGGTAGGACTGGCAGAAGTTGAAGACCTTGGCCCCCTTGAGCGAGGAGAAGGAGGCGTCGGAGAGGTAGGCGCGGGCGGCTACGGGCTCGATGCCCGAGAGCGTGAGCGGACAGTCCTCCGGGTTCTCGATGACGGTCAGGATCAAGCGGTGCGTCTCCTAGATGGTCGTTCCCTTGGGGGCGATGATGAGAAGGTTGGCGTCGAATGTCAACGTGCCGAGCATGATCGAGTGGATGAGCCGGGCCATGCGCACCTCGTAGATCTGGTCCCGGGACATGGGATTGGGCAGCAGGGGATCGGCCACCAGCACGGCGCGCTCCTCGCGGCGGTAGCCGCAGAGGACCACGAAGTGGCCCGAGGGTTCGCCGCGCACGTCGTCGTAGATCAGGGCGTCGCCCTGCCCCAGCTCGCGGGCCGTGCCGTAGAGGTAGGTCGCCGAGAGCCCGGTGAGCACCGGCAGGCCGCGCGTGAGCATGCGGCGCAGGAGCCTGGAGGACAACTCCTCGAAGCGGATGGAGCCGCCCAGGGCCAGGAAGCGCATGTAGGCCCGGCAGGCGGCCCGGACCTTGCGGCGCTGGGGCTTGGCCTCGATCTGGGCCGCCAGCTTGGCGGCCATGTCCGCGGGCTTGCCGTTGAACCAGGTGGGGTCGAAGACCTGCAGGTCGTAGGTGTAGAGCGCCGCCGAATAGCCCCGCGACAGGGCGTGGCAGCCGAGGAGCACGGCCAGGGTGCCGCCGCCCGGCAGCTTTTCCACCTCGTCGATGACCCTCGGCAGGGGCAGGGTGTCGCCGTAGTAGGCGTAGACCGCGTGCAGGCAGGTGGGGCCGCAGGTGGAGTCGTCGGGCTGGGGCAGGATGCGGAAGTCGAGCCTTGTGACCATGGGTCGCCTCGCTGGAGCACGGACATACTCCCAACTCCCGGGAATATCCAGTGCCCGGCATGCGGCCCGCCGGGGCGCGCCGGGCCGGGATTTCGCGCGCCCCCCGTTGCCAAGGCGCGTTTTTTGGGGCATCTTTCGCCGAAAGGTCGCGCCCCGGAGGCGGGACGCGGCCCGTTTTTCCGGGGCCGGTCCGCCGGCGGACCGGAATCTGTTGTTCTCATCCTGACATCGGAGCCACATGAAACTTTCTGCCAAGTCGCGGTACGCCGTGCGCCTCATGCTCGACCTGGCCATGCACGTGGGGCGCGGGCCGCAGCGCACCGCCGCCCTTTCCGAGCACACCGGGGTCACGGTGCGCTTCATCGAGCAGATCCTCAAGCCGCTCAAGAAGTCCGGGCTGGTGGACAGCGTGCGCGGGGCGGCCGGGGGCTATGTCCTGGCGGGCAAGCCCGAGGACGTGACCCTGGCGGCCATCCTGCGGGTGGTCGAGGGCGACCTGAGCCTGACCCACTGCCGGGCCGCGCCGGAGATCTGCCACCGCAGCCAGGTCTGCAAGGCCCACCAGGCCTGGGGCCGCGTCTCGCGGGCCCTGGAGGCCGAACTCTCGGCCATCTCCCTGGCCGACCTCATGGAACCCCTGCCCCTGGGCTCGCAGCACGGCTGCGACGTCTGACCGGGCGCCTTCCCGGCCACGAAAAAGCCCGCCTTTCGGCGGGCTTTTTTCGTCGTCGTCGCGGCGGGGGCTAGGCCCGGGCCTGCTGGGCGCTGTCCACGGCCATGACCGGCGCGGGGTTCATGATCGGGGCCTGGGCGGCCTGCAGGAGCTCGGTGGCCGGGGCGGCCACGGGCAGGCCGGACTTCACCTCGCGGGTGAGCCAGCCGGAGCGGTGCGGGGTGATCATGCACCAGACGCCGATCCAGGACAGGCCCGCGATCCAGAAGAAGGAGTAGGGCACGGCCCAGAGGAAGTTCCAGGAGCGGTGGCGCGCCAGGTAGACCACGGCCGGGATGGTGGAGGCGATGAGCGTGCCGATGAGCACGTTCTTGGCCACCAGGATCGGGGCCACGGCCAGCATGCCCAGGGAGCCGATCTTCAGGGCCTCGCCGACCACCAGCTCGATCATCTGGAGCAGGTACTCCACGCGGGTGCCCAGGGCCGGGGTCTCGCGGAAGCGCCCGAAGAGGAACTGGGCCATGACGATGGACTCGCGCACGTGGCTGCGGCCCCAGCGCACGAGCATCTTGCACAGGCCCTTGTACTTCACGGGCACGTTGGTCCAGACCAGGGCGTCCTGCTGGAAGAGGATGTGGAAGCCCTTGCGCAGGATGATGTTGGCCAGGCCGCGGTCCTCGCCGATGTTGGCGTAGCGGCCCAGGAACTGCTCCTCGGACCACTCCTCCAGGTGCGGGGCGAGCACGTCGCCGCGGTAGGCGGAGAGGGCGCCGGGGGTGCAGAACACGGTGTTCAGCCTGCTCTGGGCCAGGCGCAGGAAGTCGAAGGAGAGCGTGAAGGCCACGTCCATCATCTTGGGGATGAGGCCCTCGCGCAGGTTGAGCACGCGCACGTTGCCGGCGGTGGCGCCGACGTGCTCGTCGCCCACGAAGGGGCTGACCAGCTTGCGCAGGGTGTCCGGGTCCACCAGGGAGTCGGAATCGATGGTCACCCAGATCCGGCCGGTGGCGAGCAGGAAGCCCTCGTACAGGGCGCGGCGCTTGCCGCCGTTCTTGGCCAGCTTCACGGCCTCCACGCGGCCGGGGAGCATGCTCTCGGCGCGGCGCATCCACTGCCAGGTGTCGTCCTTGGAGCCGTCGTCCACGGCGAGGATCTGGAGCTTCTCGGCCGGGTAGTCGCTGGCGGCCACGCTCACCAGGGTGTTCAGCACGTGGCGGCCTTCATTGTAGGCCGGGACCACCACCGTGAGGGTGGGCAGGTCGGCGTCGGCGGCGTCGGGGCGGGACTTGTAGGTCAGGGCCAGGCCGGCGCGCCAGAGCAGGGCGCCGATGGTCATCCAGAACAGCCCCTGCCCGAGCCACCAGGCCACCTCGCGGCCGAGGCCCGCGAAGGAGGACAGGGCGGTGATGCCGGAGTCGGCCCAGACCCACCAGAGGGCCACGGCCGTGCACAGCAGGAAGAGGACCAGGACCACGGGATAGCCGATGTCGCCGTTGGTCAGCCGACGGCGGGCGGCCGCCTTGCGGGCGGCGGTGAAAACGGAGGCGTCCTCGAACCGGACAGTGCTCATCGAATTCCTTCTCCTCGGGCTCGCCCCGGACCCGACAGGGTCCGCTTGCACGGTGTCCCGATTTTTTTGGCGAACTGGCTCTTTTCCCAGAATCACACGGAAAGTCAACGGGAAAAAAACCAATTGTTTCCTACTCTTGTCCTCTTTCGCAAAAACACCCGGAAGCCGGGGCATCCGGGTTGCGGGAAAGTGAGCAAAGCCCATACCAAGGCGTCAACATTTTGATTTTGATAATACTTTTTAACAAATCGCTCGGGAGGCGAGCGGGCGAGTGTACGTTTTTTGCGCAGTTCCGGGCGAAAAAATGCCCACGCCGGACGCTGGGGGTCTAGACCTTGTCTAGGGGGCTCAGGCCGGCAGGGGACGGTCGCGGAACTCCCGGATGAAGGTCCGGGCGTCGGGCTCGGCCAGCGGGGGGGAGTAGAGGTAGCCCTGGCCGAACTCGCAGTCGAGCAGGCCCAGGATTTCGTGGTGCCGGGAACGCTCCACGCCCTCGGCCACCACCTCCAGCCCCAGGGTGTGGGCCAGGCTGATGATCGCCTTGACGATCTCCACGTTCTCCCGGTTCACGTCCATCTTCTGGATGAAGGAGAGGTCGATCTTGAGCAGGTCCAGGGGCAGCTGCTGGAGGTAGATCATGTTCGAGTAGCCGGTGCCGAAGTCGTCCACCGAGAGGCGGATGCCCAGGTCGCGCAGGGCCTGGAGCCGTTCGGCGGCCCGGGAGGCGTTCTCCATGAGGGCGGTCTCGGTGATCTCCAGCTTGAGCTGGTTGGCGGGCATGCCCGTCTCCTGGAGCACGCGGCGGATGGAGTTCACCAGGTCCGCCTGGGCGAACTGGCGGCCGGAGAGGTTCACCGAGAGGGTCAGCTCGGAGGCCTCGCGCACGCTCCCCAGCCATTGGGCGAAGGTCCGGCAGGCGGCCCGGAGCACCCAGAGGCCCAGCTCCACGATGAGCCCGGACTCCTCGGCGATGGGGATGAACTCCGAGGGGCCGACCACGCCCCGGTCGGGGTGGCGCCAGCGCACCAGGGCCTCGAAGCCATAGAGCCCGTAGTCGCGGCCCAGGCGCACGATGGGCTGGAAGACGAGGAAGAGCTGGCTCTCGGCCAGGGCGCGCTGCAGGCCCGACTCCAGGTTGAGCCGGTGCACGGCGGCGTCGAGCATGCGGTTGGTGAAGACCTTGAAGCGGTCGCGGCCCATTTCCTTGGCCCGGTGCATGGCCAGGTTGGCGTTCTGGAGCACGTCCTCGGGCGCCCTGTAGTGGCGGGTGTCCACCACCACGCCGATGCTGGCCGTGAGCTGCACGACCCGCTGGCCGAGCTGGAACTCGCGGCCCAGGACCTCGCGCACGCGGCGCACGACCTGGATGGCCCGGCGCGGGGCCTCCAGCTCCTCGAGCACGAGCACGAACTCGTCGCCGCCCAGGCGGGCCACGGTGTCCAGGTCGCGCACGCACTCCAGCAGGCGCGAGCCCGTCTCCACCAGCAGGGTGTCCCCGAACTTGTGGCCCATGGAGTCGTTGACCAGCTTGAAACGGTCCAGATCCACGAAGATCACGGCGAAGTTGTAGCCCGGCCGCCGCCGGGAGCGCTCCACGGCCTGGCGGATGCGGTCCAGGCAGAGGGTGCGGTTGGCCAGGCCGGTGAGCGGGTCGTGCAGGGCCTGGTGTCGGAGCTGTTCCTCCAGGCGCTTGCGGGCCGAGATGTCCTGGCTCACGGCCATGCCGCCGGTGATCCGGCCTCCGGCGCCCGTGACCGGCACGGTGCGGACCTCGTAGAAGCGGTCCGCGAAGGCCAGTTCCGAGAGGGAGGTCTGGCCCGCCAGGGCCTGGCGGAAGACCTCCTCCACGCGCGGGGCCATGTCCGGGGGGAAGAACTCCCCGGGCGTCCGGCCCACGATGTCCTCCGGCTTCAGCCCCAGGGCCTCCAGGCCCAGGCCCCCGGCCAGGAGGAAGCGCATCTCGGTGTCGAAGAGCAGCACCGTGCCGTTGGGGAAATTCCGGGCCAGGGTGCGGTAGCGGGCCTCGGACTCGGTGATCGCGGCCAGGGCCTGCTTGCGCTCGGAGATGTCGCGCATGATGGCCTGGAGCAGCGCGGGCGGCCCGGGGTCCACCAGGCTCAGGGAGACCTCGGCGTCGAACTCCGACCCGTCGGCCCGCAGCTGCCGCCACTCGAAGAACAGGTTCTCCCCGGCCGCGGCCCGGGTCTGTTGCTCGGCGGCCATCTCCGAGGAGCGCCGTCCGCAGGGCTGGTATTCCGGGGTGAAGCCTCCGGCGGGCGTGCCCAGGATGCGCTCCCGGGGCACGCCGAGCACCTCCTCGGCGCGCTGGTTGCACTCCACGATCCGGCCGCCCCGGATGAGGGCGATGCAGTCGTTGCCCTTCTCGAACAGGCTCCGGTAGCGGGCCTCGGATTCGGTGAGCGCGGCCAGGGCCTGCTTGCGGTCGGTGATGTCCATGACCGTGGCCAGGATGCGCGGCCCGGCCGGAAGGTCCACCCGCCGCAGGTGCACCTCCACGTCGAAGAGCTTGTCGTCGCCGGGCCGCCGCGACTTCCAGTCGAAGGTCAGGGCCTTGCCGGACATGACCTTGCGCCAGATCTCGGGCAGATGCCCGACGTCCGCCTCCGGGCCGGAGAAGTCCGAGGCGATGGACATGCGCCGGGCCTCCGCGCGGGTCACGCCGAAGAGCTCCAGCATGCGGTCGTTGACGTCCAGGATGGTTCCGTCCGGGCCATGCAGGAACACGGCCGAGTGCACGTTGTTGAACACGGCCCGCAGGGTGCCCTCGGACTGCTCCAGGGCCTTGGCCGTGCGCCGGGCCTCGGTCACGTCCTGGAGATCGAGAGCAGCGCCTGGCCGCCCTGGTGCGGGACGATTCCGATGCGGCCCTCCACGGTGCGCGGCCTGCCGTCCGGGCCCGTGATCTCGTACTCCAGGGACGGCAGCATCCGGCCCGTGTCCCGGGCCAGGCGCATGCGCTCGTCCAGGGCCAGCCGGCCTTCTTCCGTGAGCCGGGCCCGCAGGTCCGCGCCGATCATGTCCGTGGGGGAGTCGACCCCGTAGAACGCCGCGGCCGAGGGGTTGGCCCAGAGGATCATCCCGTCCCGGTGCAGGACGATGGCCACGGGCGCGAGGGTGGCGATGCTCCGGTGCACGGTTTCGGATTCATCCAGCGCGGCCAGGGTCCGCTTCAGGTCGGAAACGTCCTGGACGAAGCCCAGGATGAAGACGCGGCCGCCTTCCGGGTCGCGGAACAGGGACTTGATCGCGAGGATGCTCGCCTCGCGGCCGTTCCAGATGGTGTGGGCTTCGTTGGTCTGGTCCCGGCCGTCGGCCAGGATCTGCTCGTCGCGGGAGCGGAAGAGCCGGGCCTGGGCCTCGGGAAAGAGGTCGAAGTCCGTCCGTCCGATGATCTCGGCGCGGGGCCGCCCCATGCCGCGCTCCAGGGCCGTGTTGACGTAGATCCAGCGGAGGGAGTCGTCCTTGACGAAGACCGGGGCCTGGACGGCGTCCAGCACGGCCGCGAGGATGCGCGGCAAGATGTCGTCCTGGGACGGGGCTGGTGTCGCGGGCGCCGGTTTCCTGGACATGGGGCCTCCATAGTGCGGCACGGCCGTTGTAACTCCGCGCACGGCCTGGGGCAATGAGAAAGACGCCGGGCGTGTTTCCCCGGCCGCGTTCTGGACAAGAGGGCGATCATGGATTATGGAGAAAAATAGGGGGGTTTACCGTGGCGTTCCGAACCGGGGGGCTCGGAGGCGAGGGGCATGATCAAGAAGATTTCGGTGGCCGACCTGCGGCCCGGCATGTGCATCGCCGAGATGGACGCCACGGTGTGGCGGCACATGCCGTTCCTCTACACCCGACCCGGCTACGTGCGGGCCGAGGATGTGGAGCGCATCCGCTCCGGGGGCTACCTCGAAACCTTCATCGACACGTCCAAGGACCTGGGCGCCGAGGAGGAGGTGCTTTCCGAGGAGGAGCGCCTGGACCTCCTCGTGGGCGGCGGCGAGCCCAAGGAGCGCTCCCAGTCCTCCCTGCGCGTGCCCATCCCCGACGAACTGCCCCGGGCGCACCGCAAGTACCGCGCGGTCCTTGCCTGCGCCCGCCGCGTGGGCGAACGCCTCCTGGCCCGCATGCCGCTGCGCTCGGCCGAGGCCGAGGACGTGGTGGAGGAGGTCATCGACTCGGTGGCCCGCAACCCCTCGGCCCTGCTCTGTCTTTCCAAACTGCACAAGTACGACCGCTACACCTACACCCACGGGGCCAACGTCTGCGCCCTGGCGGTGATCTTCGGCTCCTTCCTCGGCCTGTCCCGCGACCGGCTCCTGGACCTGGGCTTGGCCGGGCTCCTGCACGACGCGGGCATGATCGTGGTGCCCACCGAGGTGCTCACCCGGCGCGGACCCCTGACCCGGGACGAGATGGACCTCATGCGCACCCATCCGGCCTACGGCAGGCGCATCCTGGCCGAGTCCGGATCCTTCTCCCAGACGGTGCTGCGGGCCGTGGCCGAACACCACGAGCAGTACAACGGCCTCGGCTACCCCCAGGGCCTGCGCTCGGACCAGATCAGCCTGCACGGCCGCATCCTCGGACTCTGCGACATGTTCGACGCCCTGACCAGCGACCGCTCCCACGCCAAGGCCGCCGTGCCCTCCAAGGCCCTCTCCCTGATCTACGGCATGCGCGGCCAGAACTTCGTGCCCCGCGAGGCCGAGCTGTTCATCAAGTGCCTGGGCATCTACCCGCCCGGCAGCCTGGTGCGGCTCTCCAGCGGCGACCTGGCCGTGGTCTATGAAACCAACCCGAACTTCCCTCTCCTGCCCGCCGTGAACGTCATCCTGGACCGCCGCCTGCGGCCCCGGCCGCCCCGGGTGGTGGACCTGGCCGCCCTGGCCCGCGACGAGTCCGGCAAGCCCCGCCTGCGCATCGTGGAATGCCTCAACCCGCTGAACTACATGTTCGATCTGCGGCGGCTTCTGGGCGTGGACCTGGCCCTGAACTAGCGGGCCGGTGAAAAATCCGCCCCGGCGTCGTTGCCGCGAAAATCCCGGACCCTCGCGTGGGTCCGGCCACGCGTCGGGCCCGTTCTTTTCTTGCGCCTTGCCGGAGCGTTTTTTGCCCGGCCCGCCTCCGAGGGTGAAAAATCCGCCCCGGCGTCGTCGCCGTCCCGAATCCAGTCCGTCCCCCAGCCGATGAAAAAGGCCCGCCCCTCGCGGGAGCGGGCCCTTCGGCGTCCGCGCCGGCCTATTCCTCGGGCCGCTGCGGGGTCACGCCCCAGATGTCCCGGGCGTACTCCATGACCGCCCGGTCCGAGGAGAACCGGGCCATGCCCGAGGTGTTGCGGATGCTCATGGCGGTCCAGCGGTCCTTGCGCTGGAAGGCCCGCGACGCGCGCTCCTGGCAGTCGGCGTAGGAGCGGAAGTCGGCCAGCACGAGGAACGGGTCGCCGTGGCGCAGGAGTCCGTCCACCAGCGGCCGGAACAGGTCCGGCTCCAGGGGCGAGAAGTGGCCTCCGGCGATCATGTCGATGGCCCGCTTCAGCTCCGGGTCGCGGGAATAGTGCTCCCAGGGGTTGTGGCCCCGGGCCTTGGCCTCGGCGGCCTCCACCGCGTCCAGGCCGAAGTGGAAGAAGCTCTCCGGGCCCACGGCCTCGCGGATCTCCACGTTGGCCCCGTCCAGGGTGCCCACGGTGAGCGCGCCGTTGAGGGCGAACTTCATGTTGCTCGTGCCCGAGGCCTCGGTGCCCGCCAGGCTGATCTGCTCCGAGATGTCCGCGCCCGGGATGATCCGCTCGGCCGAGGACACGCAGTAGTTGGGCAGGAAGACCACCTTGAGCAGTTCCTGGGCCGAGGGCTCGGCGTTCACCCGCTCGGCCACGGAGTTGATGAGCTTGATGATGAGCTTGGCCGCGCGGTAGCCGGGCGCGGCCTTGCCGCCGAAGATGTGCGCCCGGGGCACGCCCGGCCCGGGCACGCCGTCGCGCAGGCGGTTGAAGAGCACGATCACGTGCAGGATGTTCAGGAACTGGCGCTTGTACTCGTGGATGCGCTTGACCTGCACGTCGAACAGCCCGTCCCAGTCCAGGCGCGCGCCCACCTTGTGCAGCACGTAGTCGGCCAGGCGCTTCTTGTTCCGCCGCCGCACCTCCTCCCAGCGTTCGCGGAAGCCCGCGTCAGCCGCCAGGGGGGCCAGCCGCTCCAGCCGGTCCAGGTCGGTGAGGAAGTCCGGCCCCAGGGTCTCGGCCAGCAGTCCCGAAAGCCCGGGGTTGCAGAGCCGCAGCCAGCGTCGGGGGGTCACGCCGTTGGTCTTGTTCTGGAAGCGGCCCGGGTCCATGTCCGCGAAGTCGCGGAAGACCTGATTGCGGAGGATTTCCGAGTGCAGGACCGAGACCCCGTTGACCGCGTGCGAGCCCACGATGGCCAGGTGGGCCATGCGCACGCGGCGGGCGGGGCCCTCCTCGATGAGCGACATGCGCCGCAGCAGGCCCTCGTCGCCGGGGTGGCGCGCGGCCACCTCCTCCAGGAAGCGGTGGTTGATCTCGAAGATGATCTGCATGTGCCGGGGCAGGACGCGCTCCAGCAGATCCACGGGCCAGTGCTCCAGGGCCTCGGGCATGACCGTGTGGTTCGTATAGGCGAAGGTCCGCCGCGTGATCTCCCAGGCCTCGTCCCAGTCCATGAGCTCCTGGTCCAGGAGCAGGCGCATGAGCTCGGGAATGGCGATGGCCGGGTGGGTGTCGTTGAGCTGCACGGCCACGTAGCGGTGCAGGTCCTCCATGCTGGGATGGTCCTTGCGGTGGCGGCGCATGATGTCCTGGAAGGTGGCCGAGACGAAGAAGTACTGCTGCTTGAGGCGCAGCTCCTGGTTCTCGGCCACGGCGTCGCTGGGATAGAGGACCTTGGAGATGTTCTCGCTGCGGGTCTTGTGCTCTATGGCCTTGATGTATTCGCCGTTGTTGAAGAAATCCAGGTCGAACTCGCGGCTGGACTTGGCCGCCCAGAGGCGCATGTTGATGACGTTGTCGTTGCGGTAGCCGGGCACGAGCATGTCGCAGGCCATGGCCATCACGTGCTCGCCGGAAATCCACTGGTGGCGCAGGCGGTTGTGCGAGTCGTAGTAGGAGCGCACCTCGCCGTGGAACTCCACGGGGTAGAGGTGCTGGGGCCGCTCGAATTCCCAGGGGTTGCCGAAGCGGAGCCAGTTGTCGGGCCGCTCCAGCTGCCAGCCGTCCTGGATGAGCTGGTAGAAGATGCCGTAGTCGTAGCGGATGCCGTAGCCGTAGGCCGGGATGCCCAGGGTGGCCATGGAGTCGAGGTAGCAGGAGGCCAGGCGGCCCAGGCCGCCGTTGCCCAGGCCCGCGTCCCACTCCAGTTCGAGGATGTCCTCGGGGTTCACCCCGAATTCCTCCAGGGTCCGGGCGGCCTCCTGCTCCAGGCCCAGGCAGAGGATGTTGTTCCAGAGCGAGCGGCCGGGCAGGAACTCCAGGGAGAGGTAGTACACGCGCTTGGCCTTGCGCTTGTAGTAGGCCCGCTGGGTCTTGATCCAGCGTTCGGCCATGCGTTCGCGCACGGTGTAGGCCAGGGCCTTGAAATAGTCGTGCTTGGAGGCCAGGGCCGCGTCGTTGCCGAGAAAGGAGAGGATGTGGCGTTCGATGTCGGCCTTGAGCGACGCGGGCTTGGCGGCGTCCTTGGCCGCGGCGGGCGTCTTGGTCCGGGGGCGCTTGGCTGGCATGGCGTCCTCCTGGGTTCTGGATTCCTTATCTATAAATCCTGCATTTCCGCCACAAAGGCAATGAGGAAAAAAATCATGTTCGCGGGGGCCCGGCTGTCCCTCAACCGTCACCATTCCGCCACGATTCCGCCACACGGGCCTGCTAGGTTGAAATAAACAACCGAGGCAGGCCATGACCGCCACATCGCTTCCCTGGCGCCGGACCCTCGGCGCCCTGCTGCGCGGCCGGGTTCCCGGCCAGCTGGTCATCCAGTACACCGACCACTGCAACGCCCTCTGCGCCCAGTGCGGCATGAACGCCCGCGCGGACATCCCGCGTTCCGTGCTCGGCGCGGACCGGGCCGTGGCCCTGGTGGACGCGGCCGCCGAGAAGGGTTTCCTGGCCCTCTCCTTCACCGGCGGCGAACCCCTCCTGCACCTGGGCGAGATCGCCGAGCTTTCGCGCCGCGCCCGGGACAAGGGCATCCCCCTGGTGCGCACCGGCACCAACGGCTTCCTCTTCCGGGGCCACGACAGGCCCGACTTCCCGGACCGCATGCGCCGCCTGGCCGAGACCGTGGCCGAATCCGGGCTGAACAACTTCTGGATCAGCCTGGACTCCGCCGACCCGGCCGTGCACGAGCGCAACCGGGGCCTGCCCGGCGTGGTCAGGGGCGTGGAGAAGGCCCTGCCCGTGTTCCGCGAATTCGGGCTCTACCCGGCGGCCAACCTGGGCGTGAACCGCCTCGTCGGCGGCGGGACGCCTCCGCCCCCGGCGGCCGAGGACCCGGACGGATTTCGCGAACACTTCCTGGCCGCCTTCCGCCGCTTCTACTCTTTCGCCGAGTCCCTGGGCTTCACCACGGTGAACGCCTGCTATCCCATGAGCCTGCCCGAGGACCGCGCCCGGGAGCAGGCCGTGTACGCGGCCACCTCGGCCGACGACATGGTCCGCTTCAGCGGCCTGGAGCGGCCTCTGCTCTACCGGGCGCTGCTGGCGGCCGTGGAGTCCTTCCGCCACCGCCTGCGCGTGTTCACCCCGCGCAGCGCGCTGCTCAGCCTCATCCGCGAGCACGAGGGCGGCGAGGTGGCCTTCCCCTGCCGGGGCGGGGTGGACTTCTTCTTCGTCCAGGCCGGCGGCCTCACGGCCTTCCCCTGCGGCTACCGGGGCGGCGAGCCCCTGGGGCCGTTCCCGGACCTGGACGTGTCCCGGCTTTCGCGCCGGGCCTCCTGCTCGGCCTGCGACTGGGAGTGCTTCCGCGACCCCTCGGTGCTGGCCGGGCCCCTGCTGGAGCTGGCCATGCGCCCCCTGGCCGGGGTCTGGCGGCTGCTGCGCGACCGGGAGCTGGCCCGGGCCTGGCTGGACGACCTGCGCTACTACCGCGCCTGCGACAATTTCTCCCTGCGCAGCGCGCCGGACGCCTGGCACATGGCCCGTTTCGCCCGCCATACCCCGGCGGGAAGGGGGCTTTCGCCTCTTCCGGCGGCCTGACTCGCGTCGTTTCGCCGCTTGTCTCCCGCTTTTTCCCGGAGTATAAGAAATCCTGTCGGCACCAGAGGCGGACGACCGAAGGGAGGCGGCATGGGTTCCTTCGAGGCCGGGAACGGGTCCCGCACGGACGCCACCGCCGTGTGCGGGGGCGATCCCGGGCGCGAGCGCAAGATCCTGCGGCGCATCCACGAGAAGATCGACGACTACGAGTCCTACGGCTTCTCGCGGGCCGAGGTCCGCATGTTCAACGTCTTCTTCGATCTGGCCCAGGAGTTCGAGGACGACGGCGACTTCTACGCGGTCTGCGTGCTCCTGCCGAGCGTCTTCTTCAATCTCGACACCGATCTGGCCCTGCTGTCCGATTCGGGCGCGTTGCGCCTGCGCTGCAGCTCCGGCGAGCCGCCCCGGCCGGGCGACGGGTTTCCCGAGGTTCCCAGGGACCTGCCCCGGGACACCGTCGAGGCGCGCGGCCGCCTGCTCCTGCCGGTGAAGATCAATCCGTCCCTGCGCGACCTCCTGCCCTTCGAGCCCGCGGAGGACGTCATCGGGGTGATCTCCCTGCGCCCGGCCGACGGGCTGGGCGAGAAGGAGCGGCTTTTCTTCCAGAAGTTCGCCAACCGCGTGGGCTACCAGCACCACAACCGACTCATCCGCACCCGCAACCGCGAGCACCTGGAGTTCATCAAGAACCTCGTGGAGGACATCGGCCACAACGTCATCGTGCCGAACATGTACTTCCGGCTCTTCTTCAACCGCCTCAAGGGCAAGATCGACGGCCTGGAGGAGCTGGCCCGGGAGATGGCCCGGGACGAGGAGACCCATCCCGGGCTCACCGGCGAGCGCCGGGCCAAGCTGGAGTACCTGCACTCCGGCATCCTGTCCCAGTTCAACGAGATCTTCCGCCACTACGAGCAGACCAGCCTGTTCCTGGAGACGCTCCTGCGCCGCCGCCACTTCCAGGAAGGCCGCTACGTCCTGGAGAAGCGCGTCTGCAATCTGCGCAAGCAGGTCATCGAGCCGCAGTTGGAGCGCTACCGCCCGAGACTGGAGGAGCGCGGGGTGGAGATCGACCTCTCCCTGGGCGGGGTGCCGGACCGCGAGATCACGCTCCTGGCGGACATCGGCCTGCTGGCCCAGGTCTACTCGAACCTCTTCTCCAACGCCGTGAAGTACGCCCGCGAGGTGGAGCGCTGGGGCCGGGGCCGCTCCAAGTGGATGGCCTACGGCTGGCAGGTCCTGCCCGGGTGCTTCGGCACGGGCCGCGACGGGATCAAGCTGAACGTCTTCAGCTCCGGCCCGGTGATCCCGGCCGCCGAGCGCGAGCACCTCTTCACTCCGGGCTTCCGCGCGGCCAACGTGGAGAATGAGTACGGCACGGGCCACGGCCTGTACTTCGTGCGCCAGGTGGTCGAGCTGCACGGCGGCCAGGTCGGCTACGAGCCCCTGCCCGAGGGCAACAACTTCTATCTCGTCCTGCCTTTGGAACAGGCCGCCAAGGCCTGATTCCGGCGCGTTTTCCGCCCCAGCGCCCACCTGCCCCGGCCGGACCGGCCGCGGATCTTCCGCCGCGCGTTGCGCCGTTCCCCGCAAGGGAGTATGGTGCGAGATGGTGCAAAAGACCCTCGTCTGGAGGTGGGTCCATGAAGCTGCGCGGCAAGCTCATTTCCGTTCAGGTGGTGGCCGTGGCCTTGACGGCTGGATTGCTGAGCGGGCTGTTTCTCTGGCGGATGCACTCCTACGCGGAGCGCGAGATATCCCTCTACCGGGAGGAGACCCTGGCCCGGGAGAAGGGGCGGCTGGAAAACCTCGTGGGCATGGCCGAGGGCACGGTGCGGGCCTACGAGGAGCGCTCCCGGGACGTGGAGGCCATGAAGCGCGACACCATGCGCGGGCTGAAGCGCGTGGTCCAGGCCGTGGCCTCCCAGATGCGCGACGTCTGGGCCCGCCGGACCGCCCGGGGCGAGAACCCGGCCGAGGTCCGGGAGGAGCTGAAGGCCCTGGTGCGGGCCGTGCGCTTCGACGACGGCAACTACCTCTGGATCATGGACGGGTCCCCGGCCATGATCATGCACCCCGTCACCCCCAAGCTCGACGGCCGCTCCCTGGCCGATTTCAAGGACGCGCGCGGCGGCAACCCCTTCCAGGAGATGGCCGAGGTCTGCCGGAAGTCGGGCGAGGGCATGGTGGCCTATTGGTGGGCCAAGCCCGGGGACGCGGAGCCCAAGCAGAAGGTCTCCTACGTCCAGGCCTTGCCCGAGTGGGGCTGGATCATCGGCGGCGGGGCCTGGATGGAGGACCTCACCTCGGCCCTGCGGGCCGAGGCCCTGCGCCAGGTGGGCGGCATGCGCCTCTCCGACGGCAACTACTTCTGGATCAACGACCTGGCCCCGCGCATGGTCATGCACCCGCTGAAGCCCGAGATGAACGGCCGCGGCCTCTCGGACTACGCCGACGCCAAGGGCAAGAAGCTGTTCCTGGAGATGGCCGAGAAGGCCCGGACCGACGGCGCGGGCTTCGTCGAGTACCATTGGTCCAAGCCCGGCCGGGAGGGGGATTTCCCCAAGCTGTCCTACGTGCGCCTGTTCCGTCCCTGGGGCTGGGTCCTGGGCATGGGCGTGTACGTGGACGGCATCGAGGAGGCCGTGGCCCAGCGCCGCGCCGAGTTGTCCAAGGTCACGGCCACGGCCCTGCTGGTGGTCGTGCTGGCGAGCCTCTGCGTGGCGGCCCTGGGGGCCGTGGCGGCGGTGTTCTTCGCCCGGCGCGTGACCAACGCCATCGGCGCGGAGCCGCCGGACATGGAGCGCATGGCCGAGGCCGTGGCCCAGGGCGAACTGGGGGCCGTGCTCCGCTCCGCCGGGGCCGAACCGCGCGGGGCATACGCCTCCATGTGCCGGATGTCCGGCAGCCTGACGCGCATCGTGGGCGAGGTCCAGGGCGCGGCGGCCCAGGTGGCCGCCGGCAGCGAGGAGTTGACCGCCGGGGCCGAGAACATGGCCCAGGCCGTGGCCGAGGAAACGCAGGCCCTGGGGCGCATCGGCGCGAGCATGGGCGAGATGGTCGCGCTCATCGAGGACGGCGTGACCCTGGCCCGGGATTCCGAGCGGCTGGCCGAGCGGTCCGTGGGCGAGGCCCGGGACTGCCTGGAGGGCGCGCGCTCGGCCGCGGCGGCCATGCGCGGGATCGCCGAGCGGATCGGCATGGTCGAGAACATCGCCCGCCAGACCGACCTCCTGGCCTTGAACGCGGCCATCGAGGCGGCCCGGGCCGGGGAGCACGGCAAGGGCTTCGCCGTGGTGGCCTCGGAGGTGCGCAAGCTGGCCGAGACGAGCGGGACCGCCGCCGGGGAGATCTCCGAGCTGTCGGCCCAGGCCCGCCGGGCCTCGGAGCAGGTGGCGGAGGCCATCCAGGGCGTGCTGGAGCGCGTCCAGGGCTCGGCCGAGCTGGCCCGGCGCTCGGCCGCGGCCAGCGCGGGGCAGCGGGAACGGGCCGGGGAGGTGGACCAGTCCCTGCGGGTGATGGACGCCACCATGCAGCAGAACGCCTCGGCCGCCGAGGAGCTGGCTTCAACGGCCCAGGAACTGTCCGCCCAGGCGGCGCAGCTCCAGTCGGCCATGGACTTCTTCCGCCTGGAGCCCTTGCGGGAGGAACTCCCGCCGGAGGCCGGGGAGCGCATCGCCGGACCGGCAGCCCTGCCCGGGCCGCCTCCGGCTTGACAGGATTCGCGCTTTCAGTAACGCCTTGCGGATGAGGAGACCGGCCTCCGGCCCGCGACGGGCCGTCGAGCCGGGAGCGTCATGGCCGAAGACGCGCGCCTGCAGCCGCCTCTGTGCGAGGGACTGGACCCGGAGGCCGCCGACGCGGACGCCGTGGTCCGTTTCGGGGCCACCCGCGACCGGATGAAGCTCTGCGTGAGCTGCTACTCCCCGGCCCGGGGCTCGGGCGCGCCGCTGAGCGTGGAGCGGCTGGAGGAACTCCTGCGGCTGGCCGGGCTGCGGGCCGAGCTGGACCACGAGGCCGCCGCCCGGGCCGTGGCCCTGCTCCTGGCCGGACAGGACGCCCGGGCCGTGGCCATCGCCCGGGGCCTGCGTCCCCAGGCCGCCCGCGACGCCTGGGTGGAGCCCCTGGGCGACTTCAATTTTCCCGTCTTCCCCGGCCAGGTCTTCGGCCGGGTCCATCCGCCGGAGCCCGCCCGCCCGGGCCGGGACATCACCGGCCAGTCCGTGCCGCCCTCGGATTTGCGCAAACCCAGGAACATGGCCGTTCCCCCGGACGCGGGCTGCGCCCTTTCCGAGGACGGCCTGCTCACGGCCACGGCCTGCGGCCTCGTGCGGGTGAGCGACACCCAGGTGCGCCTGGAGCCGGTGCTCCGGGTGGCGGGCGACCGGCTTTCGGTTTCGGCGACGCTGTATCCCCACGACGCCCTGGGCGCGGCGGTCACGGCCCGCCGGGTGCAGGACGAGCTGTCGCGCATGGGCGTGGCCGTGGGCGTGCGCCTGGGCCGAGTGGAGGAGTCCCTGTCCAGGGCCCGGCAGGCGGGCGCGGCCGTGGAGGGCGTGGTGGTGGCCCGGGGCAGGCCGCCGGAGCACGGCCGGGACGCCCAGCTGGAGCTGTACTACCCCGAGCGCGAGAACGTGGGCACCGTGTCCGAGGGCGGGCGCATCGACTGGCGCGACCGGGGCTTCTCGCCGGTGGTCGAGGAGGGCTCGGACATCGCCCGGCTGCATCCTCCCGGCGAGGGGGTTCCGGGCCAGGACGTGTTCGGCGACCCGATTCCGCCGCGCCCCGGCAGGCCGCTCTCCGTGCGGCCCGGGCGGAACGTGGAGACGCTGGAGGCGGGCATGCTCTTCCGGGCCAGGATCACCGGCGTGGTCCTGGCGGGCAAGGGCGCGCTGGACGTGTCCGAGCTCCTGGACGTGGGCGGGGACGTGGACTACGCCACCGGCAACATCCGCCTGGCCCACGGTTCGGTGCGGATCAAGGGCACGGTGCGCACCGGCTTCGAGGTCGCGGTCCCGGGCAGCGTGCTCGTGGACGGGGTGGTGGAGGACGCGCGCATCGAGGCCGGCGGCGACGTGAACGTGCGCGGCGGGGTCTTCATGTCCGGCGAGGGCCGGGCCTTCATCAAGGCCGGTGGCGGCGTGAGCGCGGCCTACACCCACAATGCCCGGGTCACGGCCGGGGGCGACGTGACCATCGCCCACTACATCACCTGCGGCACGGTGCAGGCGGGCTACCGCGTGCATTCCGGCGGCCGGGTGCGCGTCACCGACGCCAAGGGCAAGATCATGGGCGGGCTGGTGATCTGCGCCGAGGGCCTGGAGGTCTTCGAGGCCGGGTCGCCCATGGGCGTGACCACGGTCCTGGCCGTGAGCCGCGAGAGTCCGGAGCTGCGGGAGCTCATGCAGGAGAAGCGGCAGCTGCGGGCCCTGGTGGAGCGGGTCTCGGCCCAGTTCGGCGAGGGACCGCCCGAGGCCGCCCTGGCGCGCGTGCCCGCCGAGCGGAAGGAGGAGGCCCTGTCCCTGCTGGTCGAGCGGGACCAGGCCCTGGTCCGGCTCAAGGCCGTGCGCCGGTCCCTGGCCGAGCTGGCCCAGGCCGAGCTGGGCCGAGGCGTGGACGCGCGCATCGTCATCCGGGGAGTGGCCCATCCCGGGGTGGTCATCAAGATGGGCGGCCGATCCCTGCACGTGGAGCGGCCCCTGGAGCGCGGGCAGTTCTCCTGGAATCCCCAGAGCCGCGAGATCGTGGTCGCGGGTTTGTGATCCCGGGCCCTCAAGTCCGCGTCCCGGAGGGCCGAAAAGAGCGGGAGGGCGTCCCGGACCTCGCCCGACGGGGACGGATCAAGGGGCTTCCCATGTCCACGGGCTTCATGTTAGAAATTTTCGTTCTGTCATTCGGGGGAAAGCGAGGCCAGTTGCATGAAGATGTTCGGCAAGAAAACCGATGACGGCGAAGGCGTGCGCGGGGACGAACTGAACGCGTTTCTGGGCGCGGGCATCGAGTACCGCGGCCGCCTGGAGTTCGTCGGCACCGTGCGCATCGACGGCCGTTTTCACGGCGAGATCGTCTCACCCGGAACGCTGGTTCTGGGCCGCGACGCCGAGGTGCACGGGCAGATCCGCGTGGGCAGCCTGTTTTCCTCCGGGAGCATCCAGGGCGACGTGGAGGCCCAGGTGAAGACCGTGCTGCACGGCTCGGCCGTGCTGGTGGGCAGCCTGCATTCCAAGGCCCTGGTCATCGAGGAGGGCGCCCGGGTCGAGGGCCAGGTGTCCATGCAGGGCGAGGCCGCCATGCTGTCCGCCCGAGCCTCCGCCGCCGCGCTCGACCGCTCCGCCGAGCTGCCCTCCGGGGCCCTGCCCGTGGAGGACGAAGACGCCCATCTCATCGAGCCCCTGCCGGCCGGTGAGAAAACCATGTGATGACGAGGTGAGTTTCTATGTATGAGTTGGTCATTGTGAACGGCGGCAAGGAAGAGGTGATCTTCGTCACCGAGGATCCGCGCGAGGCCGAGCTGAAGCGCCAGCAGCACATCCGCTCCATGGGCCAGGGCTACGCGGAGGTCCGCGAATCCCGCCCCAAGGGCAAGAAGAAGTGATTTCCCGGCGCGCCGCGTTCGCGGCGCGCCGTTCCTTCCCCGCACATCCTGAACGCGCCGCCTCCTTCCCCCAGCGGGGAGGAGGCGTTTCCTTCGTCGCGCGCCCAGCGGCCGCCTCGAGGGCGCAAAAAAAGGGGCGCCCCGAAGGGCGCCCCGTGAGCATGCGTCGTATCCGTCGCCTACTTCATGGCGGAAGCGGAGGCGGCCTTCTGCATCTTGATCTCGACCTTCTCGGTCAGGCTGGCGTAGTACTCGCGCAGGATGTCGAGGACTTCGTCGCGGCCGAAGTGATCCGGGACCGGAGCGCCTTCGGAGAGCATCTTGCGCAGCTTGGTGCCGGAGAGGATGACGCGGTCTTCCTTGGCGTGCGGGCAGGTGCGCAGGGAGGCCATGCCGTCGCACTTGAAGCAGTAGAAGGTCCAGTCGATCTTCAGCGGCTGGGTCAGCAGGGCCTTGCCGGCTTCCTTCGGCTGCGGGATGGTGTCGAAGATGGTCTGGGCCTCGAACATGCCGTAGAAGTCGCCGACGCCGGCGTGGTCACGGCCGACGATCAGGTAGTTCATGCCGTAGTTCTGGCGGAACGTGGCGTGCAGCAGGGCCTCGCGGGGACCGGCGTAGCGCATGTCCAGGGGGTAGCCGGCCTGGATCACGTTCTTCTCGACGAAGTACTTCTTCACCAGGGTGTCGATGCACTTCACGCGCACTTCGGCCGGGATGTCGCCGGGCTTCAGGGCGCCCACCAGGGAGTGGATGACCACGCCGTCCATGACTTCCACGGCGATCTTGCAGAGGAACTCATGGGAGCGGTGCATGGGGTTGCGCAGCTGCAGGGCGGCCACGTTCCTCCAGCCGCGCTCGTCCATCTCGGCGCGGAGCTGGGCCGGGGTCTTGTACACGCCGGGGAACTTCTCGGGGAAGTCGCCCTCGGAGAGGACCTTCACCGGACCGGCCAGATACACGGGCTTGCGGTTGAAGACCATCTGCACGCCGGGGTGCTCTTCCTTGGCCTTGGCCAGGAAGTCGCCCTGGGAGTCGTCGCCGGCGCCCTTGTAGACCTTCTCGGACTCCCACGCCTTGTCGGCGTCGGAGAGCTCGAACTTCTCGGTGACCTTGATGGTGGCCATCATGAGGCCGTTGCGCTCAAGGGCCACTTCGTCGCCGACGTTGATGCCGGCGGACTCTTCCTTGGAGGCGGAGAGCATGACCGGGATGGGCCAGAACGTGCCGTCGGCCAGGGTCATCTTCTCGCAGACGCTCTTCCAGTCGGCCTTGGTCATGAAACCGTCCAGCGGGCTGAAGCCGCCGATGCCGATCATGATCAGGTCACCCTTCTCCTGGGAGGTGATCTGGATCTTCTTCAGGCCGGCGGCCTTCTTCAGTTCGGCCTCACGCTCCGCACCGGCCAGAAGGCGGATGACCAGACCTTTGCCACCATGAGGGGGGACGAGCTTGGACATAGTTTCCTCCTTAATGATTGTTCCCGAATGTCACACTCTCGACGCGCCGGATCCCCCGGAACGGCCTTCCGACGGAGAAGACCGCGGGTCCGGCGGAGATTCCTGGCGATGTGCGCGAGGCTAGCCGGGCCGCTCTCCGGCGTCAAGGCCGGGAGGCGTTCCGACTCGCCTTCTTCCGCATCGCACGGATGTGTTATCTCCTGCATTGTGAAAGTTGTGTCAAGCGGAAAAGTGGCCCCCAGGGACCGTGGAACGGTGCGTTTTCAGGTGGTTGCATTGTATGACGCTGATTTTTCGTGTTTTTTTGTTGCGAGTCGGCGGGGAGCCGCGGGACGCCGCCGGCCGGACGGGAGCCGGAGCGCCGGAGGCCGGTCCCGGCCCGCCCGGGGAGGGGGATATCCTCCTGGAGCGGGAGGGATGTTCTTCCGGTGATTCCATGCTGTTATCACGATAAAGTCTAGAAAAACCGAGCCGACGCCGCTCGGCGAAGAGGTGTTATTCCGGCGGATTGCGCGGCGGCCGCCGAGGAACCGATCCCGGGGAAAAAAAGCTTGCGGAAAAGGGCTTGAATGCAGTAAAAACGCGATGCATCCTTGTGCGGTTTCCTGGGCGGCCCGGTTCCCATTTCGTCCCCGCCCGGGGAACAGACGCTTGTTCAAAAATTCACTTTTGGCTTGACTCCTGGCGTTTGGGCTGGTATCCCGTGTGCTCCGCCTGCACGCTAGGCACTTTTGCATATTGGCAGTGGACCGTCGGTATTCTGGAATCATAAATCAACAAGTTAGGAGGAGATGTTATGCCGACCTTTGTGAACCCGGAAAAATGTGACGGCTGCAAGGGTGGCGAAAAGACCGCTTGCATGTACATTTGTCCGAACGACCTCATGATCCTGGATCCGGCCGAGATGAAGGCCTACAACCAGGAGCCCGAAGCCTGCTGGGAGTGCTACTCCTGCGTGAAGATCTGCCCCCAGGGCGCCATCGAAGCCCGCCCCTACGCTGACTTCGCCCCCCTCGGCGGCACCTCCATCCCGATGCGTTCGGCCGAAGACATCATGTGGACCATCAAGTTCCGCAATGGTTCCGTGAAGCGGTTCAAGTTCCCCATCCGCACCACTCCTGAAGGTTCCATCAAGCCTTTCGAGGGCAAGCCCGAGCCCGGCGACATCAACAACGAGCTGCTCTTCACCGAGACCGAGCTGAAGGCCCCCAAGGCCGTGCTCATGAAGAAGTTCGAGGTGTCCGACGCCGACGTGAGCCAGTGCTGGCAGGACGGCGTCTGCGAGCCCGTCAACGGCTAACGCGGCCCGCGCCTCATGGTTCGCGAGTGTCTTTGAGAAAAAGAGAACTTCAGAGCTGCTAGGGAGGTAGCTATGCCTCAGATTCCCGCTAAAGAAGTTGTGAAGGGCGTCCCGTTGGCCGAGCCTCAGGTGATCGAGAAGCACGCGGACATCCTCATGGTCGGCGGCGGCATGGGCTGCTGCGGCGCCGCGTTCGAGATCTGCCGCTGGGTCGACGCCAAGTACAAGGACCTCTCCGTGATGCTGCTGGACAAGGCCGCCCTCGAGCGTTCCGGCGCCGTGGCGCAGGGCCTTTCCGCCATCAACACCTACCTGGGCGAGAACGATGCCGACGACTACGTCCGCATGGTCCGCACCGACCTCATGGGCCTGGTCCGCGAAGACCTGATCTTCGACCTGGGCCGTCACGTGGACGACTCCGTCCACCTGTTCGAGGAGTGGGGCCTTCCCTGCTGGATCAAGAAGGACGGCCACAACCTCGACGGCGCCGCCGCCAAGGCCGCCGGTCTGTCCCTGCGCAAGGGCGACGCCCCCGTGCGTTCCGGCCGTTGGCAGATCATGATCAACGGTGAGTCCTACAAGGTCATCGTGGCCGAGGCCGCGAAGAACGCCCTGGGCGAAGAGCGCTACCTGGAGCGCGTGTTCATCGTGAAGCTGCTTCTCGATGCCAACACCCCCAACCGCATCGCCGGCGCCGTGGGCTTCTCCACCCGCGAGAACAAAGTCTACGTGTTCACCTGCAACGCCTGCCTCGTGGCCTGCGGCGGCGCGGTCAACGTGTACCGCCCCCGTTCCACCGGTGAGGGCATGGGTCGCGCCTGGTACCCGGTGTGGAACGCTGGTTCCACCTACACCATGTGCGCTCAGGTCGGCGCCGAGATGACCATGATGGAAAACCGCTTCGTGCCCGCCCGCTTCAAGGACGGTTACGGCCCGGTCGGCGCCTGGTTCCTGCTGTTCAAGGCCAAGGCCACGAACTACAAGGGCGAGGACTACTGCGCCACCAACCGCGCCATGCTGAAGCCCTACGAGGATCGCGGTTACGCCAAGGGTCACGTCATCCCGACCTGCCTGCGCAACCACATGATGCTCCGCGAGATGCGTGAAGGCCGCGGCCCCATCTTCATGGACACCAAGTCCGCGCTGCTCGCCACCATCAACAACGACTTCAAGAACCCCCTCTGGAAGCACCTCGAGTCCGAGGCCTGGGAAGACTTCCTCGACATGTGCGTCGGTCAGGCCAACCTCTGGGCGGCCACCAACTGCGCCCCCGAGGAGCGCGGCTCCGAGATCATGCCCACCGAGCCCTACCTGCTCGGTTCGCACTCCGGCTGCTGCGGCATCTGGGTCTCCGGTCCGGACGAGGAGTGGGTCCCCGAGGACTACAAGGTCCGTGCCGAGAACGGCAAGGTCTACAACCGCATGACCACCGTCATGGGTCTGTTCACCTGCGCCGACGGCGTGGGCGCCTCCGGCCACAAGTTCTCCTCCGGCTCGCACGCCGAGGGTCGTATCGCCGGTAAGGCCATGGTCCGTTGGGTCCTCGACCACAAGGACTTCAAGCCCGCCCTGTCCGTGAAGGCCGCCGACCTGGCCAAGGAGATCTACCAGCCCTGGTACACCTTCGAGCAGTTCAAGAAGGCCTCCACGGCTCCGGAGATCAACCCGAACTACATCACCCCGAAGAACTTCATGATGCGCCTCACCAAGTGCACCGATGAATACGGCGGGGGTTGCTCCACCCTGTACATGACCTCCAAGGCCCTGCTGAACACGGGCTTCTGGCTCATGGGCATGATGGAAGAGGATTCCAAGAAGCTGGCCGCCCGCGACCTGCACGAACTCATGCGCTGCTGGGAGCAGTTCCACCGCCTGTGGACCGTGCGCCTGCACATGCAGCACATCGAGTTCCGCGAAGAGTCCCGTTACCCGGGCTTCTACTACCGCGGCGACTTCATGGGCCTGGACGATTCCAAGTGGAAGTGCTTCGTGAACTCCAAGTACGATCCCGCCAAGAAGGAACTGAAGATCTTCAAGCGGGCGTTCTGGCAGATCATCCCTGACTAGTAGGGAGTGACCACCGCGGCCGCGGGCCTTGTGCCCGCGGCCGCTTTTCCGTGGACGAAGTGGTCTGAACCCGGGCTGGACGAGGGCGCAGTCCGGGTTTAGGCCATTTTATCGGATACCTTCACTTCGCTACTCGACTCGACGTTTTGGGACCTAGGACCGCCCGGGGGGCTCCGGGCGGCCGGACGGCTCCGCCGCGCTGAAGCGCGCGGAGCTCATACTCAGGGAGGATTGTGAGAATGGCGAACAACAGTATTCTCGTAGTGGGCGGCGGGTTCGCGGGGATTACCGCCGCCTTGGAGGCCGCCGAGGTCGGATACGAGGTCTTCATTGTGGAGACCAATCCATACCTCGGTGGCAGGGTGGCGCAACTGAACCAATATTTCCCCAAGCTGTGCCCGCCTTCCTGCGGACTGGAGATCCAGTTCCAGCGCATCAAGAACAACCCCCTGGTGCATTTCTACACCATGGCCGAGGTGGTTTCCGTCAGCGGCGGCCCCGGCGCCTATGACGTGAAGATCAAGCAGCGCCCCCGCTTCGTGAACGAGCGCTGCACGGCCTGCGGCGACTGCGAGAAGGCCGCCCGCACCACGGTGGACAACGAGTTCGAGTTCGGGCTCAGCAAGCGCAAGGCCGTCTACAAGACGCACTCCTTCGCCTTCCCCCACCGCTACGTGCTCGACCCCAAGGACATCCCGGCCGAGGAGCTGGAGGCCATCAAGGCCGCCTGCCCCTACGAGGCCATCGACCTGGCCGACGCGGAGAAGACCTTCGACCTGAACGTCGGCAGCATCGTCTACGCCACCGGCTGGAAGCCCTACGACCTGAAGAACCTGGACAACCTGGGCTCCGGCAAGCTGAAGAACGTGGTCTCGAACATGCAGCTGGAGCGCCTGGCCGCGCCCAACGGCCCCACCTCGGGCCAGATCCTGCGCCCCTCCGACGGCAAGGCTCCCAAGAGCATCGCCTTCGTGCAGTGCGCCGGTTCCCGCGACCAGAACCACCTGAACTACTGCTCCTACATCTGCTGCATGGCCTCGCTGAAGCACGTGGCCTACATCCGCAAGAACTACCCGGACGCCAAGGTCGTGATCTACTACATCGACCTGCGCACCCCGGGCCGCTACGACAAGTTCAAGAAGCGCATCCTCGCGGACGACAAGCTCCTGCTCGTCAAGGGCAAGGTGGCCAAGATCGTCGAGGACAAGCACAAGAACCCGGTGGTCACGGTGGAGAACGCCGTCACCGGCATCAAGAGCGACGAGACCTTTGACATGGTGGTCCTGGCCACGGGCATGCAGCCCACGATGGCCGGCCAGAAGCAGCCCTTCGCGGGCGTGGACGAGGACGGCTTCGTCCTCGCCGCCGAGGACAAGGGCGTGGTGGCCGCCGGTTGCGCCAAGTCGCCGCTGGACGTGATGAAGTCCGCCCAGTCCGGCACGGGCGCGGCGCTCAAGGCCATTCAAAACGTGGTGGGGAGGTAAGTCATGGCTGAAAAGCTCGGAGTATACATCTGCGGCGGCTGCGAGATCGCCAAATCCCTTGATCTCGCCGGGCTGGCCGAGCACGTGAAGAACAGCAAGGTGGCCCCGCTTTGCAAGGTCGTGAAGACCAACCCGGTGCTCTGCAGCCCCGAGGGCGTGGCCGAGATCGAGGCCGACATCCAGGCCGAGGGCCTGGACGGCGTGGTGGTCTGCGCCTGCTCCCCGCGCAGCAAGTGGGACATCTTCCGCTTCGGCGACAAGATCCAGGTCGAGCGCGTGAACCTGCGCGAACAGTGCGTCTGGTCCTTCCAGGACGACCCGAAGGTTCCCGGCCTGCTCAAGGGCATGGCCGAGGACTACGTGCGCATGGGCGTCACCCGCCTGTCCAAGAGCGTCATCCCGGTCCCGGAGATTCCCGAGACCTGCAAGACCATCATGGTGCTCGGCGGCGGCTTCACCGGCCTCACCGCCGCGCTCAACGCCGCGGCCATGAACCGCGACGTGCTCCTGGTGGAGAAGGACGGCAAGCTCGGCGGCAAGGCGCTGAACATGTACAAGACCTTCCCGCTGTCGGCCCCCTTCGACAAGGCCGTGGACACCGGCATCGAGAAGCTCGTCTCCGCCGTGGAGTCCAATCCCAAGATCAAGGTCGTGATGAACGCCACCCTGGAGTCCCTCGAAGGCGCTCCCGGCCTGTACAAGGCCACCATCGGCGGCGCGCAGTACGACGTCGGCTCCGTGATCCTGGCCACCGGCTGGGTGCCCGGCGACGGCAAGTACCTGGAGCCCCTGGGCTACGGCACGATGAAGAACGTGGTCACCTCCGCCCAGTTCGAGGAGATGGCCAAGAGCGGCAAGATCGTCCGGCCCTCGGACGGCAAGGCCGTGACCTCCGTGGCCTTCGTCCTGGACATGGACCTGCCCATGAAGGGCGTGTCCTACGACTCCGGCGCGGCCTGCGAGCCCCCGGCGGAGCTGCCCGAGCAGGCCGCCCCGGCCGAGGGCGAGGCCAAGGATGACGCCTTCGTCTACGAGAACACCGAGTCGGCCAAACATCTGGCCTACAGCTCGGAGATCTCCAGCCTGGTGGCCCTGAAGCAGGCCGGCTACGTGGCCGAGAAGGTCCCCGGCGCGGTGGCCATGGTGCTCTACGACCACATGATGGTCCCGGGCATCAACGAGAAGTACTACAAGGCCGCCCAGGACAACACCTCGATCATGCTCACCAAGGCCACGGTCACCGGCGTGACCGAGTCCGGCGACGGCACCCTGTCCGTCGCGGCCAAGGACACCCTGCTGGGCGAGAACGTGGAGATCATGGCCGACCTGGTGGTCCTGCCCACGGCCGTGGTCCCGGTGACGGCCCACGACCCGACCATGAACTTCGTCTACCGCCAGGGCCCGCACTTCCCGGACCTCAAGCTGTTCGACGGCTTCGTGGACTCGAACTACATCTGCTTCCCCTACGAGACCCGGCGCACCGGCGTCTACGCGGCGGGTTGCGCGCACCAGCCCATGACCATGGCCAACGCCCGCGACGACGCGGCCGGCGCCGTGCTCAAGGCCGTGCAGTGCATGGAGAGCATCAACCGCGGCGTGTCCGTGCATCCCCGCTCCGGCGACCTCTCCTTCCCGGTGTTCAACTTCGTGCGCTGCACCCAGTGCAAGCGCTGCACCGAGGAATGCCCGTTCGGCGCCCTGGACGACGACGAGAAGGGAACGCCGAAGCCGAACTACACGCGCTGCCGCCGTTGCGGCACCTGCATGGGCGCCTGCCCCGAGCGCGTGATCAAGTTCGACAGCTACAACGTCGACCAGATCGGCTCGACCATCAAGGAAGTGAAGGTCCCGGACGACATGGTGGCCGGCGGCCCGCGCGTCATCGTGCTGGTCTGCGAGAACGACGCCTACCCGGCCCTGGACATGGCCGCCTTCCGCGGCAAGAAGTGGAGCCCCTACGTCCGCTTCATCCCGGTCCGCTGCCTGGGCTCGGTGAACGCCATCTGGGTCGCCGACGCCATGAGCAAGGGCATCGACGGCGTCATGCTGCTGGGCTGCAAGTACGGCGACGACTACCAGTGCCACTTCGTCAAGGGCTCGGAGCTGTGCAGCCGCCGCAAGGAGAACATCGCCGAGTCGCTCCAGCGCCTGGGCGTGGAGGCCGAGCGCGTGGAGCAGTACGAGGTCGCCATCGACGACTATGACAAGATTCCCGGCCTCATCGAGAAGTTCATGAACGAGGTCGTCGCCAAGTTCGGTCCCAACCCCTTCAAGGGTTACTAGGAGAGGAGGTCTCGACCATGTCGAACAGCGTCAGGGTCCAGCCGGACCTGAAATTCGTAAAGGAACTGCAGCAGTTCGGAGGGGAATCCCTCAAGAAGTGCTACCAGTGCGCAACCTGCAGCGTGGTCTGCCCCCTGTCCCCCGCCGACAACCCCTATCCCCGCAAGGAGATGGTCTGGGCCCAGTGGGGATTGAAGGACCGCCTGCTCAACGATATCGACATCTGGCTCTGCCACAACTGCGGCACCTGCTCCGACCTGTGCCCGCGCGGCGCCAAGCCGGGCGACCTGCTCGGCGCGCTGCGGAACATGGCCTACAAGAACCTGGCCCAGCCGAACTTCATCGGCAAGCTCATGAGCGGCAAGGGCCTGCCCATCCTGATCCTCATCCCGGCGATCATCTACCTGGTCATCTGGGCGATCCGGGCCTCCATCCTGGGCACGGCCTTCCCGCTCTTCGAGATGAACGGCCATGACGTGGTGGTCTCCAAGACCGGCCAGATCATCTACGGCGGCCTGTTCCCGGGCGACTACACCATCGACCCGATCTTCGCCCTGCTGGCCGTGTTCATGCTCTTCGGCTTCTACTCCGGCGTGAGCAACCTGCTGAAGAGTTTCGGCTCCATGCCCAAGACCTTCATCGTGGGCCGCGCCAAGGCGCCGAGCTTCCTCTGCGCCCTGATCGAGACCTTGAAGTACGAAGTGGCCCAGCACACGCAGTTCCAGGACTGCGGCGCGGACGAGAAGAGCCGGAAGCGCTTCACGGGCCACCTGCTGACCATGTACGCCTTCGTCTGCCTGTTCGTCGTGACCACCATCGTGGCCGTGGGCCACTGGGGCGGCGCGTTCCTCATGCAGCACGTCCTGGGCCTCACCGACCCGCTGACCCAGCTCATCACCGTGGCGGGCTCCACGCCCATGCCGCTGTACAGCCCGGTGAAGATCCTGGCCAACGTGGGCGCGGTCATGCTCGTGCTCGGCCTGACCTTCCTGACCTCGCGCCGGGCCTCCCTGGACAAGGCCAAGCAGGGTTCCAGCTTCGACGACTGGTATCTGCTCTCCGTGATCTGGGTCATCGCCCTGTCCGGCCTGGGCGCGGAGATCTTCCGCCTGGCCGGCCTGGCCACCATCGCCTATCCGACGTACTTCGTGCACATCGTGGCGGTGTTCATGCTGGTGGGCTACCTGCCCTGGTCCAAGCTCGCGCACCTGGTCTACCGCACGGTGGCCCTGGCCTACGCGCGCAAGATCGGCCGCATCCCCATGAAGCCCGTGCAGCACTAGTCGCGAGCCGGGAACCACAACGAAAGGAAAGTCTTCGGACTCTCAAGGAGGCATAGACAATGGCTGAAGCGAAAGTTTTCCCCATGAACACCTTCGTGTCCTGCCTGCGCGGCGGGGATCTGGCCGACCAGAACCTCATCGACATGCTGGCCTTCGTGACCCAGGCCGAGGTGGACGCCGACTTCGCGCCCGTGGCCTGTTCCCTGACCAAGGCCTGGATCTATGAGCAGGAGCCCCAGCTGACCAAGGCCGGTTCCGGCGACATCGAGGGCCTGGGCCAGAAGGTCTCCCTCATGCCCCTGCCCGAGGAAACCGCCGCCCAGGCCCAGGGCGTGCTGGCCAAGATGGTCGAGCTGAAGGCCGCCAACGCCGCCCTGTCCGCCGACAAGGCCTCCCTGACCGCCGAGGTCGAGGCCCTGAAGGCCGAGCTGGCCGGAGCCAAGGCCAAGCTGAAGACCTTCGAGGATCAGGCCGCCCAGGGCGACGTGAAGCTCTCGGTCTCCTCCAAGAAGATGGACGAGCACATCAAGAAGCTCGAGGATCTCATGGCCGAGGTCGACAAGGTCAAGAAGCAGGGCGTGGTCGTGGCCGGCGTTGCCGGCGGCGCGGCCGCCGGAGCCCCCGCTGGTGACGCCGCCGCTGCCGGTGGCGACGCCTCCGGCGCTCCCACCACGGGCGGCGAGCCCGAGGCCGACTTCGGCTTCGGCTCCAACCCGTTCGCCGACTCCAACTGGTAGTCCCGGCGAGACGCCTCCCTGTGTGGGCCGAGTCCGGCCCGATGGAGAGCCCCAAGCCCCCCGCGCCCGCGCGGGGGGCTTTTTTTCGTCCGCCCGGGGGCGGTCAGCTCAGGGCGAGGGTCAGGAAGCGGGCCGGGTCCAGGACGCGGACCTCGTCCCGGCGGTAGCCGCCGAGCACGCCCTCGTGCTCCAGGTCGCGCAGGGTCTTGTTCAGGGTCACGCGGTGCACGCCCAGGAGCTGGGCCAGCTCCTGCTGGTTCAGGCGGGGGTTGAGCAGCGTCGCGCCGCCCTGGTCGCCGAGGCGCTCGGCGTGCAGGTGCAGGTAGCGGCAGACGCGGGCCGACAGCTCGTCCAGGCTCATGTCCGCGACCTGGTTGCTCAGGATGCGCACCTTGCAGGCCAGGGTCTCCATGAGATTGAACATGAGGTCCGGCCGGACGGGAAAGATTTCCTCCCGCACGGTTTCGCGGCGGAAGGCGTGGATCCGCGAGGGACGGGTGCAGATGTGGCGGTTGCGCGACGCGCCGCCGCAGAGCAGGGGGGTCTCGCCGAAGAGGTGGTCCGGGTCCACGTACCAAAGGGTCTTTTCCTGGCCGCCGGGTTCGGCGCGCAGCATGCGCACCTCGCCGCGCTCCAGGAAGTAGAGGAAGTCCGGCGGCGCGTTCTCGGGGATCACGGCCTCGTCCTTGGCGAAGTCCAGGGGCGTGGCCAAGTGCAGCACGTCCCGCCAGGGGGCGTTGTCCAGGGGGATGCGGGCGAACTCGCGGCCTTCGGGTTCCCCGGAAGGACGCGGACCGCGTGGCCGTGTCGCGTCGGACATGGCGACAGTGTACATGGGGCTCCGGGCCGGGGCAACAGGCCGCCCGACGGCTCCCCGGACGCGCCGGAGAGCCGTCGGGGCCGCGTTCAGGCCGCTCCCGGCCAGAGCCGGAAGAACTTGGGCGCGCCGTCCACCAGGGGCCGCTTCCGGCTCAGGTCGCGTCCGGCCAGGGCGGGATGGTCCGGGGTGTAGAAGTAGGCCCGGTGGACCATGTTGGTGAACATGTCGTGCCCCAGGGGCTCCAGATAGTCGGCCGCGTCGCAGAACAGGGCCTTGCCCTCGCCGCACATGATCGGATTGACGAACTCCCAGACCACCTTGCCCTCTGGCGTGACCTCGAAGAGGTGGCCCTGCTGGGTGGAGGTCACCAGGGTGTTGCCGTTCTCCAGACGCTGGGCCGCGCCCTGGCGGTAGCTGAAGAAGCTGTTGCGGCCATGAGCGGCGTACTCCCAGACGACTTCGCCGTTCTCCAGGTTCACCTCGACGACACGTGACCGGGTGCCTTCAGGCCGCTCGGAGCCGTTGTCGAAGATCGTCACGTGGCCGTTCTCGAGCATGTGGGCGTGGTGCGAGCCGAAGATCCGCTGGTCGCCGGAGTCGTACCAGCCCGGCTTCCTGCCCTGCCCGTAGGCCGAGGGATTGCCCCAGCGCCGGACGATCTCGCCGCTCTTGTGGTCCAGGATGTAGACCTCGCTGAAGTTGCGGGAGTTGAGCAGGATCTGGTCCGTGGCCGGGAGGTACTCCACGGTGTTGAAGTGCGTCCAGTCGAAGCTGGCGTAGTCCTCGCCCACGTTCAGGGGCAGGCGGTAGTTGATGTCGAACTGATCCGGGCCGGCGCCGATGTGGTCCCAGACGCGCCATTCCCAGACCGTGCGGCCCTGGGGGTCGACCTCGCGGACGAAATCGGACCAGAAGTCGCGCATGGGCACGCCCTGGAGCACGGTCACTTCGGGATAGGTGTCGGGAATGCGGCCCTTGTCCAGGGCCTCCTGCTTGGTCTTGCGCTCCCAGCCCAGGATCAGGGTGTTGCCGTTGGGCATGCGGTCGAAACAGTGGTGCTGGATCTCGTCCGGGGAGAACATCTTGTATTCCCAGAGCACGTTGCCGTCCCAGTCCAGTTCCTGGACCATGCCCGCCGCGCCGCCGATCTTCACCGGCGGCTCCGGCAGGGCGGCCCCGCGCAGGAGGTGCCCGTTGGGCAGGAACGTGGCGTAGAGGCCCGGGGGGTAGGCGCAGTTCCACTGGTGGACCACGTCGCCTTCCCGGTTGATGAGGTAGGTGACGTTGCACTTCACGGTGGGCGAAAGCAGGATGTAGCCCTTGGCGGCGGCCTGCTCGTCGTAGGTGATGACCCCCGTGGGGCCGCGATGGATCTCATAGGCCGAGGCGGGCCGCGCCAGGGCGAGGAGGGCGGCCGCGAGGGCGATGGCGATGACGGCGGTGAGCATGTTCGGCGGTTCCTTCGGTTCGAGGTGAATGCGCTGCGCCTCCGGGCCGGAGGTGGTCCCGGAGGCGCGAAATGGGGCGCGCGCCCGCCTGGGCGCGCGCCGCGCGATACGGTTACTGCTTGGGCGCCAGGATCTTGAATATTTTGGGTGCGCCTTCCACCAGGGGCCGCTTCACGCTCAGGTCGCGGCCCTTGAGGCCGGGATAGTCCGGGGCGTAGCGGTAGGAACGGTGGACCATGTTGGTGAACATGTCGTGGCCGGAGTTCTTCAGGGCGTCGTCCTCATCCGAGAACACGGCCTTGGGCTGACCGAACATGATCGGGTTGACGAATTCCCAGACCACCTTGCCCTCGGGCGTGACCTCGAAGAGGTGGCCCTGCTGGGTGGAGGTCACCAGGGTGTCGCCGTTGGGCAGGCGCTGGGCCGCGCCCTGGCGGTAGCTGAAGAAGCTGTTGCGGCCGTTGGCGGCGTATTCCCAGACGATCTTGCCGGTCTTGAGGTCGACCTCGATGACCCGGGAGCGGCTGCCCTCGGGACGTTCGGAGCCGTTGTCGAAGACCGTGACGTGGCCGTTCTCGATCATGTGGGCGTGATGCGAGCCGAAGATCTGCTGGTCGCCGGAATCATACCAGCCGGGCTTCTTGCCCTGGCCGTAGGCCGCGGGGTTGCCCCAGCGCTGGACGATCTTGCCGCTCTTCTTGTCCACGATGTAGACCTCGCTCAGGTTGCGCGAGTTGAGCAGCACCTGGTTGGTGGCCGGGAGGTACTCCACGGTGTTGAAGTGCGACCAGTCGAAGCTGTCGTAGCCCACGCCCACGTGGCCGGGCAGGCGGAAGTTGATGTCCAGTTGGTCCGGGCCGGTGCCGATGTGGTCCCAGGCGTGCCATTCCCAGACGGTCTTGCCCTTCTTGTCCACTTCGCGCACGAAGTCGACCCAGAAGTCGCGCACGGGCTGGCCCTTGATGGTCACTTCATCGGGGAAGGTGCCGGGGGTGCGGCCCTTTTTGACGGCCTCTTCCTTGGTCTTGCGCTCCCAGCCCAGGATCAGGGTGTTGCCGTTGGGCATGCGGTCGAAGGCGTGGTGCTGGATTTCGTTGTCCGAGAGCATCTTATACTCCCAGACCACCTTGCCGTTCCAATCCAGCTCCTGGAGGATGCCGCCCGCGCCGCCGATCTTCACCGGCTGTTCCTTGGGGGCGTTGGAGCGCAGGAGGTTGCCGTTGGGCAGAATCACGGCGTAGAGGCCCGGGGGATAGGCGGACTTCCATTCGTGGACCACGTCGCCTTCCATGTCGATGAGATAGGTGCTCGTGCACTTCACGGTGGGGGCGAAGAGCGTGTAGCCCTCGAAGGCCGCGCCCTTCACGTACTTGGTCACGCCCGTTGGGCCCTGGTGGGCCTCGTAGGCCCGGGCGGTGGCGGCCAGCGCGCAGATGGACAGCGCCAGCGCCGCCAGGGACAGCAGCTTGCCTCGTCTGTGGATCATGTCGAGTCTCCTTGGTTCGGTTTTCGCCTTCCCTCTGACTCCTGATCCTCCCTGCGGAAGCGGGGCCCGGACGGTGCGTCACGTCCGCGAGGGGGATCCCGCCACCCCCGCGTCTCGGGCCGAGAGCCGACCATAGGGCAAAGCGTTCCGGCCCGCTGTTGCCTTTGCTACATTTTTCACAAATAGGAGGATTCGGACCCGCCCGGGGCCCCCGCAAGCGGCCGGGGGCGGGAACCGACCTATTTTCTGCTGCACATAATTGTCAAAAAAGGCCCGTCTCTCTTGATCTTTTTTCTTGGTTCGAGTACGGTGCCAAGCTCATGGCTGAACTCGTCCTCTCCGACATCAGCGTCCGGTTCGGCGGACTCCAGGCCCTCACCGACGTGAGCTTCGAAGTGCGGCCGGGGCAGGTCGTGGGCCTCATCGGGCCCAACGGCGCGGGCAAGACCACGGTCTTCAACGTCATCACCGGCGTCTACGCCACCTGCGGAGGCGCGGCGACCTACGACGGGACCTCCATCCTGGGCCTGCGGCCGTACCAGATCCTGGCCCGGGGCATCGCCCGGACCTTCCAGAACATCCGCCTCTTCCAGAACATGACCGCCTTGGAAAACGTCATGGTGGCCCAGCACTGCCGCAGCAAGGCCAAGGTGCTCGGCGCCATTCTGCGCAGCCCCTCCCAGCGCCGGGAGGAGGCCCGCATCCGCGACAAGGCCATGCGGGCCCTGGAATTCATGGGCCTCGCGCCCAAGGCCCACGAGGTCGCCAGCAACCTCGCCTACGGCCTGCAGCGCCGCCTGGAGATCGCCCGGGCCCTGGCCTCCGAGCCCAAGACCATCCTGCTCGACGAGCCCGCCGCGGGGCTGAACCCCGCCGAGAGCAAGGAGCTCATGGAGACCATCGGCCGCATCGCCGGCCTGGGCGTGAACGTGCTCATGGTCGAGCACGACATGAAGGTGGTCATGGGCATCTGCGACAGCATCGTGGTGCTGGATCATGGTGTGTTGATCGCCAAGGGGACGCCGGCGGAAATCCGCGGCAACCCCACGGTGATCGAAGCATATCTGGGTCACGCCTGACGAACCACAACCAAGGGAGATGTCGGATGAATCGCATCGCGCTGAAAGTCCTGTCCCTGGCCCTGGCGGTCATTCTGGCCGCCCCCGCGGCGGCCTTGGCCGCCGACGTGCTCAAGGTCGGCACCCTGAGCCCGCTCACCGGACCCTACGCCGCCGACGGCAACGACATCGCCAACGGCGCGCGCGCCGCCGTCGAGGTCGTCAAGGACCAGGGCGGCATCCCCGGCTTCAAGGACATCGTGGTCCAGGCCGAGGACTCCATCTGCGATCCCCGCCAGGCCGTGGCCGCCGCCAACAAGCTCATCAACGAGAAGGTCCCGGTCGTGGTCGGCGCCTACTGCTCCAGCGCCACCATCCCGGCCTCCGAGACCCTGGCCGAGGCCGACATCGTCATGATCACCCCGGCCTCCACCAACGAGAAGGTCACCGAGCGCGGGCTGAAGTACATGTTCCGCACCTGCGGCCGCGACGACGACCAGTCCAAGGTGGCCATCAAGTTCATCAAGGACTTCATCAAGGGCGGCACCGTCTACATCGTGGACGACAAGACCACCTACTCCCAGGGCCTGGCCGACAACCTGGAGAAGCTGGCCGGCGCCCAGGGCGTGAAGGTCCTCGGGCATGAGCACGTGAACCAGGGCGACAAGGACTTCTCGGCCGTGCTGACCAAGGTCAAGGCCGCCAATCCCGCCGTGTTCTACGTCAGCCTCCAGAACTCCGCCTCCGGCGCCCTCATGCTCATCCAGGCCAAGCGCATGGGCATCAGCGCCAAGATCCTGGCCCAGGACGCCGTGTACCATCCGCAGCTCATGGAGATCGCCAAGGACGCCGCCGAGGGCGTGTTCCTGACCTTCGGCTACACCGACAAGGAAACCCCGGCCTACAAGGCCTTCTACGCCAAGTACCAGCCCAAGTACGGCGAGCCCGGCGCGTACTCGGCCTATGCCTACGACTCCGCCATGGCCTACCTCATGGCCGTGAAGGCCGTCGGCTCCACCGACCCGGCCAAGGTCCGCGAGGCCATGCTCAAGAACAAGTTCCAGGGCGCCTCCAAGAAGATCAACTACCTGGAGAACGGCGACTCCGGCTCCAACTACATCATTCAGACGGTCAAGGGCGGGAAGTTCACCAACTACTGGAACCCCGAGACCGGCAAGCTCTACTAGCCTGAACCGCCGCGCCGACGGGCCCGCCTCCGGGCGGGCCCGTCACCGGCCCGGCGGCCCGGAACCCCGATGGAATATTTCGTTCAGCAGCTCATCAACGGGATCACCCTGGGCGGCGTCTACGCCCTCGTGGCCCTGGGCTACACCATGGTCTACGGCATCATCCAGCTCATCAACTTCGCCCACGGCGAGTTCTTCGCCGCCGGCGGATACATGGGCGTGATCATGCTCACCTGGCTCTCGGCCCAGGGCGTGCCCCCCACGGTCTGTCTCGTCCTCTCGCTGATCCTGACCATGGGCTACTGCGCCCTGCTGGCCACGGCCGTGGAGAAGGTGGCCTACAAGCCCCTGCGCAACTCCTCGCGCCTCTCCGTGCTCCTCTCGGCCCTGGGCATGTCCATCTTTCTCCAGAACGGCCTCATGCTCACCCAGGGCGTCTACGACAAGGCCTACCCCACGGAGATGACCCAGGGCGGCCTGCACTTCGGCATGGTCACGCTCTCCTACATGCAGATCATCATCGTGGTCGTGACCGCCGTGCTCCTGGTGGGCCTGAACACCCTGGTCTTCCGCACCCGCATCGGCAAGGCCATGCGCGCCACGGCCCAGGACAAGACCATGAGCGCCCTGGTGGGCATCAACTCCGGGCGCATCATCACCATCACCTTCGCCATCGGCGCGGGGCTGGCCGCCGCCGCGGGCATCATGGTCGGCCTGTACTACGGCTCCGTGCGCTACGACATGGGCTTCGTGCCCGGCATCAAGGCCTTCGCCGCCGCCGTTCTCGGGGGCATCGGCAACATCACCGGAGCCATGCTCGGCGGATTCATCATCGGCATGGTGGAGATCATGGCCGCGGGCTACCTCTCCAGCGAGTACAAGGACGTGTTCGCCTTCATCATCCTCATCGCCGTGCTCTACTTCATGCCCACCGGCATCATGGGGGAGAACGTTGACGACACTCGCGTCTAAGCGCCACTGGGCATCCTTCGGAATCGGCCTCGTCTGGTTCTTCTTCATCCTCTGGCCGCTCATGGGCATCAAACCCGAGGGCCTGGAGTTCGGGCCCGCCCTGGAGGTCTGGGCCAAGGTCGCCGTGGCCGCCCTGTTCCTGTTCGTGCTCTGGGGCCTCAAGCGCCAGGGCTCCCTCGACTTCATCATCGCCCCTGCCGGCCGCTTGGCCCAGTCCCTGGCCGCCCCGGCCCGCGCCCTGCCGCGCTGGGCGCCCATCCTCGCCGTGGCCGCCCTCGCCTTCGTCTTCCCGTTCCTCAACGAACGCTACGCCATCGACGTGGCCATCAATGTGCTCGTCTACATCTGCCTCGGCCTGGGCCTGAACGTCGTGGTCGGCCTGGCCGGGCTGCTGGACCTGGGCTACATCGCCTTCTACGGCGTGGGGGCCTACACCTACGCCCTGCTCTCCGTGCACTTCGGCCTGTCCTTCTGGCTCTGCCTGCCCATCGCGGCGGGCTTCGCGGCCGTGGCCGGGTGCATCATCGGCTATCCCACGCTGCGCATGCGCGGCGACTACCTGGCCATCGTCACCCTGGGCTTCGGCGAGATCGTGCGCATCGTGCTCAACAACTGGATGAGCCTGACCAACGGGCCCAACGGCATCCTCGGCGTGAAGGCCCCCAAGGTCCTCTGGATGGACGCCGGGCACTGGACCCTGGTGTCCCTGCGCAACCTCACCGGGCTCTACTTCGTCATTCTTTTTCTGGCCGTGCTGACCATCATCGCCGTGCACCGCCTGAACTTCTCGCGCATCGGGCGGGCCTGGGAAGCCATCCGCGAGGACGAGACCGCGGCCCAGCTCATGGGCGTGAACACCTTCGCCCTCAAGCTCCTGGCCTACGCCATGGGCGCGGTCTTCGGCGGCCTCGCGGGCTGCTTCTTCGCCGCCCGCATGCGCTTCGTCTCCCCGGAGTCCTTCACCTTCATGGAGTCGGCCATGGTCCTGGCCATGGTGGTCCTGGGCGGCATGGGCTCCATCCCCGGCGTGATCCTCGGGGCCCTGGCCCTCATCGCCCTGCCCGAGGTCTTCCGCGGCTTCGAGCTCTACCGCATGCTCGTCTTCGGCGGGGTCATGGCCGTGATGATGATCCTCAAACCCAAGGGACTCTGGCCCGCCAAGCGCGTGGGCGGCCGTTCCGAGGAAAAGGGCCACGCATGAGCGACGCCATCCTGGAGTTGCGCGACGTCCACGCCGGATACGGCAACATCAAGGCCCTCAAGGGCGTCTCCCTGGCCGTCATGCCCGGCGAGATCGTGACCATCATCGGGGCCAACGGCGCGGGCAAGAGCACCACGCTCATGGCCATCTGCAACATCGTGCCCGCCACCCAGGGACAAGTCCTCTACCAGGGCGCGCCCGTGGCCGCCGTGTCCCCGGACCGCCTGCCCGCCATGGGCCTGTGCCAGGTGCCCGAGGGACGCCGCATCTTCCCCCGCCTGAGCGTGCTGGAGAACCTGGAGATGGGCGCGTTCCTGCGCACGGACACGGAACACGTGGCCTTCGACCTGGACAAGGTCTTCGGCTTCTTCCCGGTGCTCAAGGAACGCAAGCACCAGCCCGGCGGCACCCTCTCCGGCGGCGAGCAGCAGATGCTGGCCATCGGCCGGGCCCTCATGTCCCGGCCCAAGGTCCTGCTCCTGGACGAGCCCTCCCTGGGCCTGGCCCCGCTCATCGTCCAGCGCATCTTCGACATCATCAAGACCATCAACCGCGAGGAGGGCGTGACCGTGCTCCTCGTGGAGCAGAACGCCAACCTGGCGCTCCAGACGGCCTCCCGGGGCTACGTCCTGGAGACCGGCAACGTGGTCCTCGAAGACACCAGCGCCAACCTCCTGGCCAACCCCGACATCCGCAAGGCCTACCTCGGCGAATAACCCCCCTTCGGGGGACTATGGAAAGGCGAAGAGGGGTTCCGCGAAAGGAAAGGCGGGACGAGGCGCAGACCTTGTTCCGCGTTGTTTTCGCCGTTCATCGTCGGCCTGCGCCAGGGCGGCGGACGGGCACTTTCGCGAGACGTTGGTTTCTACAGCCGGTCGGCCTTGGTGTCGGCGGGTTCCTCGGCCGCAGCCTCCAAATCCTTCAGCAAGGCGGCGAGGTCGATGCCGTAGCGCGCGGCCGCGTCCTCGATGCTCTCGAACAGGGCCTCGCAGAGGATGCAGGCCCCCACGCGGTGGCCATAGTCCCGGAACACGGCCGTGGTTCCCGGGTGCCGGGCCACGGTGTCCAGGATGGTGTCCTGGGGCGAGATCACAGACCTTCCTCGCGCAGCACGGTTTCCAGGGCCTCCGGGATGCGCGCGGCCAGCTCCCGCACCTGGCTGGCGGGCGTGGGCCGCAGCAGGGCCCCGGCCAGCCGGTTGACCCGCGCCCCGGCCAGGCAGGCCCGGGGGATGTCCCAGCCCGCCTCGATGAGCGCCGCCGCGACGCCGGTGAGGGTGTCGCCCGTGCCGCCCATGGCCTCCAGGGCCTCCTCCGAGGGCGCGTCCACGCTGCCGAGAATCTCGCCGTCCCGGACCACGTGGTCCACCTCGCCCTTGACCAGCAGGTGCCGGGCCGCGTTGGCGTGCGCGTGGGCCCGTTGGACCAGGTCCGGCACGCGGTTGTCCTGGCTGAGCAGAAATCCCCGGGCATAGAACGGGTGCGGCGCGGTCTCGTCGGCCAGGAAGGCCAGCTCTCCGGCGTCCGGGGTGAACAGGTCGTATTCCTGGGCCTGGCCGCTCATCTTGGCCGCGTACATGAAGCCCGCGTCGGCCAGGAGCAGGGGCCTGGGCCGCATGGCCTGGGCCGCGAAGAGCACCTTGTTGTGCCAGTCCACGTCCGGCTGGAGGTAGTGGAAGGCCAGCACGGAAAAGCGGCTGGACGGCAGGGTCCGTTCCAGGTGGGCGTAGACCGCGCGGCTGCCGTGGCCCGTGCCGATGTCCCCGGCCAGCACGGCGTGCGGGGCCTCGCGGCCCAACGCCAGCGCGGTCGCCGAGGCGGCGGCCAGCAGGGCCGGGGTGCCCCGGGCCACGTCCACGGCCGTCCCGGCCACGAAGAGCGCCTCTCCGTCCCATTCCGCCGTTCCGGCGAGCAGGGGCGCGTCCGGCTCGGGCAGGGTGCCGATCACCGCGAGCACAGCCGCCGCATCTCCTTCAGGGCCAGGTCCAGGGCATAGGCGCAGAGGGTGTGGCCCTGGTCGCGCGGGCTTTCCGCCTCGTCCAGGGATTTCCCGGTGAGTTCGCGGGCCAGCCAGGGCACGTCCGGGCAGCCGCCGCCCGAGACGTTGACGATGATCCGCGTTTCCTTGTCCACGGTGATCTTCATGTTCGCGGCCCGGACCATGAGGTGCCGTCCGAAGTCCTTGGCCTGATAGAGGTCCACGGGCGTGAGCAGCGGGCCGGAAAGGGGCGCGGCCTCCAGGGGCGGATTGCCCGCCTTTTCCAGGACGCTCAGGATGCGGGCCGTCTCGATGAGCGGGTAGACCACCACGAGGTCGCAGCCGCGCTGGAGTTCCGGGGGCGGACCCATGACGGTCACGGGCCAGCCCCCGGCCTTGAGCAGGTTTTCAGCGCGGATGACCTCGCTCGTATTGGCGAAGACCAGGATGCCCCGGTCCGCGGACGGGGCCTGTTTCCTCCGGGCCTTGGGCCGGAGCAGGTCCAGAAGGCTCACGGCTTGGCGATGGTCAGACGGTACTCGCCCGCGTTCTCGGCCACGTTCTCCACCCGCCATCCCGAGCCGGTGGCCGCCCGGGCCACGTTTTCCTTGGAAGCCTCGGTGTCCACCAGGATTTCGATGGTCCCGGAACCCAGCCGCTTCATGGCGGCCAGGGCGTCCAGCACCGGCTGCGGACAGGAGAGCCCGCGCGCGTCGACTGTTTCAGCCATTGTCTCTCTCCTTACGCCTTTTTCCGCATGGCGAAGCCGATGAACAGGCAGAAGGCCATGCCCAGGACCCAGGCCTCCATGCCGTGGGGGCCGAGGCCCTTGGGCGAACTGGCCAGTCCGAAGTTGTGCGCGAAGGCCGCGCCCACGATCATGCCCAGGACGAACACGGCAGAGTCGCCGTCGCCCTCGCCGGCCATGAACAGCTGGCGGCCGGGGCAGCCCCCGGCCAGGGCGAAGGCCAGGCCCGCCAGGACCATGCCCGCGAAGTTCCAGAAGTGCAGGGCGTGGGCCACGGGCTGGCCCTCGAAGCCGAGCCGGAACTGGCCCAGGGCCAGGTTGACCACCAGGGCCGCGACCAGCAGGGCCAGCACGCCGCAAAGGAGGTGCGTCTGGCGGAACAGGAGCAGGTCGCGGAACGCGCCCATGGTGCAGAAGCGGCTGCGCTGGGCCAGGCCGCCGATGATGAGCCCGGCTCCCAGCGCCAGGACCAGGGGCGCGTGCTGCGCGCCGGGGCCCTTGAGGCTGTAGAAGAGCACGCCGCTCACCGGCTGGCCTTCCTGGGCCGGGTAGAGGAACAGGAGCGCCAGGAACAGGACCATGACCAGGGGCAGGACCAGCCCGACGGCGGCCGGGGCCTGCTGGCTGCGGCCCAGGGTGAAGCCGCCGCGCAGGAACAGGGTGCCGATCCAGATGCCGCCGATGAGCCCGGCGATGCCGAGCACGGCGTTCAGGTCGCCGCCCGCCAGGCGGAGCAGGGCGCGCCAGGGGCAGCCCAGGAAGATGAGCGCGCCGATCATGGCGAACGCGCCCAGGAGGAAACGCACGATGGGCGCTGACCCGGCGCGGGGCCGGAAGTCCTTGGCCGCCAGGGCCGCCAGCAGCGAGCCCAGGACGAAGCCGATGATTTCCGGCCGCATGTACTGGACCACGTCGGCCCGGTGCAGGCCGACGGCCCCGGCGATGTCCCGCTCGAAGCAGGCCACGCACACGCCCATGTTGCCGGGGTTGCCCCAGAACTGCAGCAGCGGCGCCAAGACGCCGATGGCCAGTCCCACTCCGATGATGCCCCATCTGGTGGCGAACGAGTTCTTCACCGCCCCTCCTTCATCTCTCCGCGATTGCCGGAATGCGGCCGTTTCCCGGCCGGGCCTGGATCGTATTCTTCCATCAATAGTATTTTTCCGCCCCTGGCAAATACGAAAAGGCTATGGGTTTCGAGGAGATCGAATGAAATTGTCGATACAAGGAGGGGAGAAAAAAGACGGCCGGGTCGGCGCGCGCCGAACCGGCCTGGGAACCGCCGCCGGAGGCGTTCAGCGGCAGGGACAGTCGGAGAGCAGGCTCTCGATGGTCATGGAATCCAGGGTGTTCATCATGGCCTGGGCGGCCTCGATCCAGATGCCCCGGGTCATGCACTGTCCGGCGCGGTTGCACTCGCCGCACTCGCTGCACGGGGCCAGGCACTCGGTCTTCTCCAGGGCGCGCACGATGTCGCCCACGGTGATCTGGGAGGCGGGGCGGGCCAGGGAATGGCCTCCGCCGACGCCCCGGCGGCTCTTGATGAAGCCGCTCTTCTTCAGCTCGTTGATGAGCTTCTCCAGGTACTTTTCCGAAATTCCCTGGCGTTTGGCGATGTCCGAGATGGGCACCGGTCCTTCCTCGCCGTGCAGGGCGATGTCCAGGACCATGCGGGTGCCGTAGCGGCTCTTGGTGGTGATGCGCATGGCGCAGATTTCATCCGAGGATGGCGCGGACATGGCTCAGGATGTCTCCCGGTTTCACGGGTTTGGTGAGGAAGGCGACCGCCTCCGGGACGGCGTGGCGGCCGGCGGGCATGCCGCTGACCACGATGACGGGCGGGATGTTCTTGACCCCGTCCTGGACCAGGCGGTGGTGGAAGCGCGGCCCCCATCCCTTGGGCATGGCGATGTCCAGGGTGATCAGGTCGGGCTTCTCCGCGCGGAAGACCCGCATGGCCTCTTCGCCGTCGCGGGCCACGCAGGTGGCGTAGCCTTCCTCCTCGAAGAGGGCCTTGAAAAAGAGCACGATGTTCGGGTCGTCGTCGATGATCAGGATCTTCTTCCGACGCCGACCGGCGGCCGGGGAGCAACCCTCCCGGCCGCCGCCCCCGGATTGGGGGGCGGCGGCGGAGGGATCGTTCCTGGGTGTGTTGTCCCTGCTACTCATCTTCCTTGGGCTTCAGGTGGTCCGGGACGATGGCCATCTTGATCAGGAGGGGCTTGAGGAAGGACCAGCGGATGCCGATCCTGTACTCTTCCTCCAGGTCGCGGATGGCGTCCCAGCAGTTGTGACACGGGGCGATGACCAGCTTGGCCCCCGTGGCCAGGATCTGGTCGCGCTTTTTGCGCAGAGCCACGTTGCGCTGCGGTCGGAACTTGCCGACGCCGTTGAAGCCGCCGCCACCGCCGCAGCAGTAGTTGTGCTCCTTGTTCGGCGTCATTTCGATGAAATAACCCGGTTCCACCAGATAGCTCATGATCTCGCGGGTGACAAGCGCGAGGCCGTGGTTGCGCACGTAGTTGCAGGAGTCCTGCAGGGTGACGGGCTCCTTGATGCGCTTGGCCGGGTCGATCTTGATCTTGCCCGTGCGCAGGGCCTCGGCCACCCACTCCACATAGTGGATGTAGGGCGCGGGCGGCAGCCCGTCGGGGCGTCCGACCCAGTACGGACCCTCGATGACCGTGCCGCGGTGGGCGTGGCCGCACTCCGTGCCGATGACGCGCTTGGGCTTGAGCCGCTCGATGGCCGAGTAGACGTTCTGCACCTGCTGCTTGCAGCCTTCCCAGTCGCCCGCGAACATGGTCAGGGAGGTCTGCTCCCAGCCCTCGGACGGCACGGTCCAGTTCTCGCCCGCCAAGTGGAAGAGGATAGCGGCCTCGGCCAGGTCCTCGGGATAGTGCTTGGGCTCGCGGGCGTTGCAGGTGTACATGATGTCCGCGCCTTCCTTGTCCACGGGGATCTCCAGGCCCGGCCATTCCTCGCCGTTCTCCTCGGCCATCCACTCGCAGGTCTCCACCCAATCCTCGCTGGTCACGTCCATCTGGGCGTGGAAGATGCGGTGCATGCCGGAGCCGATCTTCAGCTCCCACGGCACGAAGCCCTGGGAGAAGAGCAGGCCGCGCAGGTAGCTGAACATGACGCCCATGTCGATGCCGTAGGGGCAGTACATGCCGCAGCGGTTGCAGCAGGTGCACTTGGACCAGGCGGTCTCCATGGCCATCTGCATGAACGCGTTGTCCACGTCGCCGTCGCGGCGCACGATCTCGCCCAGGGTGGACTGGATCTTGTAGGCCGGGACCTGCTTGGGGTCGCGGTTGTTCACGGTGTAGAGGAAGCAGGAGTCGGCGCACAGGCCGCAGTGGGCGCACATGTCGAGCCAGGTGCGGGTGCGCGACTTGAGGGTGTTCTTCAGGCTGGCGCGCAGCTTTTCCGTGTCCACGTCGAGGTGGTTCATCTCCTCGTAGTAGACGCGGCCGCGGGTGTCGGCCAGCAGCGCGTCCAGCTGTTCCTTGGTGGTCACGGGCTGCTTGTTGCAGATCTTGCCTTCGGGCATTTCCGTTCTCCTTGATCGTTACCGGGCCTGGGTTACCAGGGCATGTTCCGGCCCTTGCGGCCGCCGCGCTTGATCGCGAAGTCCATGCCGATCTGGGCGCGGCTCAGGAAGAAGCCGACGACGTGGTAGAGCTTGGTGAAGGGGATGGCCACCAGCAGGAGCTCGGCCGTGAGGATGTGGGCCAGGAGCCAGAACTGGTAGTCGCCCCAGTGCATGACCGCCACGAAGCCGGTGCACAGCGGCGCGGCGGCGATGAGCAGGAGCAGCCAGTCGTACCAGGTGGTCACGATGCGCACCTCGGGCAGGCTGAAGCGGCGCATGGCGATGCCCACGATGGAGACCAGGGCCAGGGCGGTGAGCACGTCGGCCAGTCCCTGGGGCAGGGAGGGCCAGGCGATGCCGAAGCGCTGCTGGAGCAGCACGGCGTGTCCGGCCAGGAACAGCGGCACGAGCACCGCGCCGATGTGGAAGCCGAAGAAGGCCAGGGTGAAGCCCGGCTTGGTGCGCCAGCTGTGCGTGCCGAAGGGCAGCAGCCAGTAGAGGATCGAGCGGGCCGCGCCCTTGGCCCCGTCGGCGGGGAAGGAGGAGTAGGCCACGCGGTCGAGGGGCTGGCTCAGGCCCTTGACGTACCACACGACGCGGTAGGCCAGGCCGCCCAGGAACACGGCGAACACGACCCAGAGGAGGGGTCCGGTGATGAACTCGTACATCTTCGTTCTCCTTAGTGGTGCCCGTCGTGGCCGCTCTGTTCGTGGTCCGCGTCGCGGGCCAGGAGGAAGCGCCAGAGGCCGACGAAGCCGAGCACGATGACGCCCATGAGGATGTAGACCGCGTTTTTGGCGTTCAGCATGAAGTCGTGATAGGTAAAGAACTCCATGTCAGCTCTCCTTTAGTGGGCGTCCTTGAAGTCGGGATGCTCGTAGAAGATGGGCATCCGGGTGACGATGAAGCGGAAGGCCAGGATGCCGACCACCACCACGAACAGCGACACGCCGATCTCGCCCCAGCTGGGGAAGTAGCGCTGGGCCGAGGGCAGCTGCCAGTTGAAGGCCACCAGGGAGACGTTGAAGCGGTTCAGCACGATGCCCAGCACCGTGAGGCCGGAAGTCCACTGGATGAGCTTCAGGTTCCGCTCGCGCGAGCCGATGGCGTAGAGCAGGCAGGGCAGGACCACGAAGCCCAGGACCTCGAAGAGGTACCAGGCGCCCCAGCCCGTGAGCAGGTACTTCCAGTTGTCGTCCGCGCCCAGGGCGATGAGCTTGATGCCCAGGTAGGCGGCCAGGACCACCGAGGCGGCCCGGGCGAAGCCCAGGACCACGCCGTCGTGCTGGGCCAGGTAGGTCGCGTCCATCTTGTGGTGGAAGGCCTTGTGCGAGAGCGTGCCCTCGAAGATGACCATGGACAGGCCCACGGCGATGGCCGAGACGAAGAACTGGATCGGCAGGTAGGTCGAGTACCAGAGCGGGTGCAGCTTGGAGGGCGCGATGAGGTAGAGCGCGCCCAGCGAGGACTGGTGCAGGGTGGAGAGCACCACGCCGAAGATGGTCAGGAGCAGCGTGAGCTTGTGCACCAGGCCGCGCAATTTCTTGAGCCCCAGCCATTCCAGCGCCGCCACCGAGTACTCGATGGCCAGGACGCTCAGGTAGAGGAACACGCACAGGCCCACTTCATAGAGCAGGGAGGTGGTGCCGGGCTGGAGGAAGATGGGGTAGACCAGCCGCCAGGGACGGCCCACGTCGTAGTGCAGGGCGAAGACCACCAGGGCGTAGCCCAGGAAGGCCGTGAGGATGGCCGGGCGCACCGCCGAGTGGTATTTCTTGATGCCGAAGATGTAGGCCGCGGCCGAGGTGGTGAAGCCTCCGGCGGCCAGGGCCACTCCGCAGAGCAGGTCGAAGCCGATCCAGATGCCCCACGGGTTGTTGTCGTCCAGGTTGGTGATCGCGCCCATGCCCTTGGTGAAGCGCAGCACGGTGAGCACCAGGCCGACGGCCACCACGATCCCCGCGAAGATGTTGAACGGGGTGAACAGCGATTTCTTGGTTTCGGCGGTCATCTACGCGCCCTCCTCCTCTTTGGCGGCGGCGGCCGCTTCCTCGAGCGCCTTCTTGACCTCGCGCTCGATGCTGCCGGCCTTGTCCTTCTCGGCCTGCTCCTTGAACTTGGCGAGCTTGGCGTCGTTCTCGGCCTGGTTGCCAGCGACGGCGGCCTTCACGGCGGCCGCGCGCTCCTCGTCGGCCGTCTTCTCGTTGCGCTTGGAAATGGCCCAGATGCCGCCGAGCAGGGCGGGCCAGAGGGCCGCCACCATGGGCACCACGGCCAGGGCGCCGGAGGTCAGCTCCGGGGCGCTGGTCACGCCGAGATCCTCGCGCATGCCGATCTCCTTGAAGGGCGCGCCGGAGAGGGTGAGCCAGTTCGTGCCGCCCATCTCGCGCTCGCCGTAGACGTGGTCCACGTAGCGGCCGGGGTTGGCCTCGATGCGGGCGTGGGCGATCTTCAGGATGTCCTTGCGGCGGCCGTAGACCAGGGCCTCCTTGGGGCAGGCCCCCACGCAGCCGGGCACGGACAGCTCGCCGGCCGTGATCTGCGGGTGGCACATGGTGCACTTCATGACCCGGGGGGTCAGCGGCTCGTCGTACTCGTAGGTCGGCACGTTGAACGGGCAGGCCATGATGCAGTAGCGGCAGCCCACGCAGACCGAGGCGTCGTAGGTCACCGAGCCGTCGGGGTTCTTCTTGAAGGCGCGCACGAAGCAGGCCGAGGCGCAGGCCGGCTCCTGGCAGTGGTTGCACTGGATCTTGCGGAACACCGGGGCCGCGGCTCCGGCGGGCATGTACTTGTTGACCACGGTGTGGGCCTTGGCCGAGGTGCGGCGCTCGGTGTCGAGCACTGTCAGGTCGGTGAAGGGCTTGGCCGGGGCCGGGAGCTTGTTGACCTTGTTGCAGGCCTCCTCGCACTTGCGGCAGCCGATGCAGCGGGTGGCGTCGAAGAGCACGGCCTTGGCGTCGGGATAGCCTTCGAAGTGCGCATTGGAGGCGGCATGCGCCGGGGTCTTTCCGAGGGCCAGGCCCGCCCCGGCCGCCCCCATCAGGGTCAGGAACTTTCTGCGTCTCATGACGGACTCCTCAATATTCTCGAGCGTTCACGCTACTTTTTCCGGGGCTTGTGGCAGCCGTTGGCGCAGTCGGTGGCCACCGGCTTCTCCAGCTTCATCGCCGTGTGGCAGCCCATGCACTGGCCGTGGTAGGCGGCCTTCAGGCCGGGACGGCCGGGCTCGTTCGGGGAGAACGGCTTGGCATGGCAGCTGGCGCAGCTGGGCGGGGTCTTGGAGACCGGGCTGTTGTGGTGGCAGCCCTGACAGACCGTGCCCATGTCGCCGTGGAAGTAGCCCGCGAGCTTGTCGTCCTTCATGTTCTTGAGCAGCGTCATGACGATCTTGCGGTGCGGCAGTTCGCTCGGCTCGTACTCGTCGGCCAGGACCTTGATCGTGACCTTCTCCGGGATGTCCTCCGTGGCGAAGACCTGGGCCTCCATCCTGCGGGCGGCCAGATAGGGCTCGGCCAGCGGCTTCTCGTCGGCGGCCTTCATGCCGGACAGGGCCGCGGGATCCAGGGCGGGCAGGCCCTGGACGGGCTCGGCGTGGCACTTGCGGCAGCTCTCGTTAGAGGCCTTCTTGCCCCGGTCGGCGGAGGTGTGACAGCCCGCGCACTTGGGATCGGCCTGCCTGGTCTGGTGGCAACCCACGCAGGAGCGGGTCGAGGCCAGGCCGTGCATGGCCGTCTCCAGGGTCACGAAGTTGCTGTCCTTGGTGCCCTGGACCGTGTGGCACTTGGTGCAGGAGTCCATGGACTTGTGGTGGCAGGCGCGGCAGGTGTCGGTGGCCTGCTCGTGGGCCTTGTGGTCGAAGGGCGCCGGGCGCATGGCGTAGATCCTCGCGCCGGAGGCGGCCTGGGCCTTGTCCACGTTCACCGCGATCACGGCGGCGTCGGGCTGACCGCGCTTCATGCGGGGCAGCTCGCCGCCGATCTTGTCCAGGACCTTCTTGTCGTTGGCGCGGATGGACTTCTGGCCCGTTGCGCCGTGGCAGCCCGCGCAGAGCACCGGGCCGGTGGCCTGCTTCTTCTGCTCCATGCCCAGGTGGCAGGTCACGCAGTCGTTGTGCGCGGCCTGGCGGAAGCTCTCGACCTCCACGCCCAGGGCGGCGTCCTTGACCGGCTTGTCCAGGTGGCAGTAGCGGCAGGTGCCTTCCTTGCCCTTGGCCCAGACGGTCTTCTTGGCGGCCTTGTCGTATTCGTGGTGGCAGCGGCCGCAGTTGTCCTTGTCACCGGAGGGCGAGGCGATGTCCTTGGACTCGGCGTGGCGGTAGTGCAGGACGTTGGTGAAGCCCATGTCCAGCTGCTTGCCCGCCGCGGCCTTGGGATTGTGGCAGGAGCGGCACTGGCCGTCCTGGGGTCCGGCCTTCTGGCCCTTGGCCGCGGTCTGGGCGTGACAACCGATGCAGTTGTCGTGGTAGACCGACTTCATGGCCTGGGCGTCGCCGTCGGCCACGCGCATGAACTTGAGGACGAGCTTGCCGTTCTCCTGCTTGTGGCAGGCCGCGCAGTCCTTGCCCGCCTTCTTCAGGGCCTCGGTGTGCTTGTCGTGGGCGAACACGACGGGCGGCAGCTCAAGCTTGCCGTAGGCCGTCATGTCGTCGATCAGGACGATGTCCGCCTGTTCGGCGGCCGGGGCCTTGGGATCGCCGGAGCCGCTGGCCTCGATGCAGTACACCGACACGGCGGCGAACACGCACAGGACACCAGCCCATCTCAGCAGTGGTCTTGCCTTCATAACATCCAGTCCTCGCACCTCTTTGATTTCATGGACAGAGAGCCTTCAGACTCCTCCGAACGCCCGGGGCGCGGCGCTCGCCCGCGCCTCCCGCCCGGTCCGTCCGGCGCGGCCGGTCTCCCGTCCGGCCCGCTGGAAAGAACTCCGTGAGAAAAAAGCCGTCTCTCTCGGGTCAATTCATACTCCTAGAGTATGAATTAATTTCCTACGAGGTCACTATGAAATTGTGAACCTTTCGTCAAGCGGGTTCCCACCAACTCGGTAGGATTTTTTTCACGAGCGGGAAAATGAACGGGAAATGCGCGTGGCTACTTGCTTGGCGGATCGAAGGGCGAGGACTGGGACGGGGCCTCGGGGGCCGGATCAAAGGACGCGGGGGCCGGGCCCTGGGGCGCGGCGTCGAAGGGGGCGGCGGCTCCGGCGGGGGCTCCCGGAGCGGGGTCGAAGGGCGAGGCCCCCTCGGCCGGGCCGTGGGTCGGCCGGATCGTCTGCACGGCCCGTCGGATGTCCAGGCCCATGCCCCGGCCGGCCTTCTCGAACGAGCCCTCGGCCAGGCGCAGGGCCCCCATGGGCTCCACCTGGATGGCGGAGGCGGCCTGCACCGGGCAGCGGCTCTCGCAGGCCCCGCAGCCAGTGCAGCGGTTGCCGAGCACGAAGGGCACGGTCACGGGCGAGGAGTCCACCCGGCGCATCTCGATGGCCCCGTAGGGGCAGACTTCCTTGCACACCAGGCAGGGCTTGCCCCATTCCCAGGCCAGGCACTTCTGGCGCAGGACATGGGCCGTGCCCATCTTGGCCCACATCTTCTCGGAAAGCGGCAGGGGCCGCACCGCGCCCGTGGGGCAGACCCGGCCGCACTCGGCGCAGTCCGGGTCGCAGGCCCCGCGCCGGGCCTCGGCCACCGGGCTGAACATGCCCCAGACTCCGGCCTGGAGCCAGGCGGGCTGGAGCGTGTTCGTGGGGCAGGCGGCCATGCACTCGCCGCAGCGCAGGCAGCGGGCCAGGAAATCCCCCTCGGGCAGGGCCCCGGGCGGCCTCACCCGGTCGGGATCCACGATGGTCCCGGCGACGCCCTCCTTGAGGGCCGGGGAGTCCAGGCCGGTGAGGGCCAGGGCCGCCATGCCCGCGCCGGACAGGCCCGCGGCCAGGAACTCGCGCCGCGCGGGCAGGAAGGATTCCGCCCCGGCGGAGCGGGGCAGGAGCCGGAAGTCCACCGCGTTCTCGGGGCAGACCCGCACGCAGCGCAGGCAGGCGATGCATTCGCGGAAGCGGGTCGCGCCGGGGTCCTCGGGGATGGCCCCCATGGGGCAGGTCCGGATGCAGGCCCCGCAGCCCGTGCAGTCCGGGGACACGGAGCGCCGCCAGGCCGGACGGCCGGAGAACAGGGCCAGCAGGGCCCCGGCCGGGCAGAGGCAGCGGCACCAGAAGCGCGGGGCCGAGCGGGCCAGGGCGAACAGGCCCGCGAAGAGCAGGGCCACGAAGAGCATGGTCGCGAAGCGCGGCACCGGGACCACGGCGAAGCTCAGGGCCCGCCAGTCCAGGGCCCGGGCCAGGGGCCGCAGGGCTCCCAGGCCGGAGTCCAGGCCCAGCCGGACCACGGGCAGGACCACGAGGCCCCAGAAGCGCGTGGCCAGGGGCATGGGCGCGAGCCAGTAGAGCAGCGACACGCCCAGCGCGGAGGAGCCCAGGCAGGCGGCCAGCAGGCCGTACTTGATCCGCCGCGCGCCGGGCCCGGGCTCGGCCCCTTTCTTCCTCTTGATATGGAGCGCGCCCTGGGCCAGGTCCAGGGTCGCGCCCATGGGGCAGATGTGGCCGCAGAAGAACCGGCCCACGAACAGGCCCGTGGCGATGATCGCCAGGCCCGCCAGCAGGGCCGGGATGACCGCCCGCGCGGCCAGCATGGCCCCCGCGGCGCCCAGGGGATCGAGCCAGAGGAAGACGTCCGGCGTGATGCCCTGGGCCGCGCGGAAGGAGAGAAAGCCCAGGAACCCCAGAAAGGTTCCCAGGCTCAGGGTCTGGAGGATTCGCTGCAAGCGCGGCCGTTTCATGCCAGTTCCGTTTTCCCCCCGCGCGAGCCCGGTTGGCGCGCGCCCATCGCGGGTCCAGGGCCCGGGGGCCCTGGCGGAGCCCCCGCTTCCCGTCTACGCGGTCACGCCGGCCACGTTCAGCTTGTCCACGTCCATGCGTCCGAGGCCGCGCTCGGCGGCGTAGCGGATGTGCCGGACCTGGGAGGGGGCGATCTTCTGCCCGTACCAGGGGGTCAGGGTCACGGCCAGGGCGTCGGCCGCGACCATGTCGGCCGAGGCCAGCACCGTGTCCAGCTTGACCACCGGGCCGGGGCCGTAGGGCCCGCCGGAGGTCATCACCGTGGTGGCGTCGATGACCGCCAGTTTGGTCTTGGGCTTGAGCAGGGAGGCCAGGTCCACGATGGCCTTGTCCAGGCCGATGCGGTGGAAGCTCTCGCGTTCGAAGATGAGGCCCATCATGCCCTTGAGCGCCAGGGTCACGCCCGTGGCCCCGTGGGACTTGGCCTTGGGCGCGGCGATGATCACGTCGGCCTCCAGCACGTCCTGCATGACCAGGGTTTCGGCCAGGACCTTGGCCCCGGGGATGGCGGCCTTGGCGAAGAACCGCTCCTCCTTGAGGTTGTGCACGGAGTCTTTTTCGATGCCCTGGCAGGCCGCGCGGATGCCGGAGAGGTTCAGGCAGCCCTCGGGGTCGGCCAGGGTGTTGTCCAGGACGAGCACGCGCGCGGCCCCGGCCTCCTTGCACAGGCGCATGAGCTCCGCGATGACCGCGGGATGGGTGTTGCAGGCGGAATCCGGCCCGGCGGCGAAGCTCATGTTCGGCTTGATGACCACGCGCTGGCCGGGCTTGACGAAGGCGGCCATGCCGCCCAGGGCCTCCACGGCCTTGCGGGTGGCGGCGGCGGGGTCGCCCTTGGCCAGGACCGCGTCCGGGGCGGCGGCCAGGGTCGAGAGCGGAGCCAGCAGGCCGGAGCCCGCCACGGTTCCGGCGGCCACCGCGCCGGTCTTCAGGAAGTCGCGCCGGGTGAGGCGCGGGGTGCGCTGCGACATGGGGTTCGTCCTCCGGGGAGCAAGAATATCCGTTCCGCCTCGGCTTGGAAAGGGGGCGGAGGGGGCCGGGAAAAAGGTTTTGAAAAGCGGGGGGCCGTGGAGTAAGGAAGGGGGTCTGACGGGGCTCCGGCCCCAGGAGGCTGCCATGATTCCGGTTCCCAAGGACTTTCTCTTCGGCGCGGCGGCGGCGGGCTTCAAGCGGCCCGACCGGCTCGACCTGGGCGTGATCCTGAGCGCCCGCCCGGCCCAGGCCGCCGGGGTCTTCACCACGAACAAGTTCCAGGCCGCGCCCGTGCTCGTCTGCAAGGAACGCCTGAACGCCTCGCGCACGGCCCGCGCCCTGCTGGCCAATTCCGGCCAGGCCAACGCCTGCACCGGCGAGGAGGGCCTGCGCAACTGCCGCCTGACCCAGGAGATGGTGGCCAAGGCGCTCAAGATCGAGCCCGGCGAGGTCCTGCCCGCGTCCACCGGCGTCATCGGCGCGCAGCTCAGGGTGGACAAGTGGAAGGAGGCCGTGCCCGCGCTCAAGAAGAGCCTGGGCCAGGTCGACGCCATGGGCTTCGCCCGGGCCGTGATGACCACGGACAAGTTTCCCAAGGCCGCCTGGAGTTCCGTGCGCGTGGGCGGCAAGGAGGTGCGCCTCCTGGGCATGGCCAAGGGCGCGGGCATGATCAGCCCGAACATGGCCACCATGCTCGGCTTCGTGCTCTGCGACGCGGACGTTGAGCCGGACTCCTGGCGGGAGATGCTCCGCTCCTGCGCCGACCGCTCCTTCAACCGCGTCACCGTGGACGGCGACACGAGCACCAACGACTGCATTCTGGCCCTGGCCAACGGCGCGTCCGGCGCGCGGGTCTCCGGCCGGGAGGCCAACGTCGCCCTGGAGGCCGCCCTGCTGGAGGTGCTCCAGGGGCTGGCCTACATGATCGTGCAGGACGCCGAGGGCGGCACCAAGGTGGCCCGGATCAGCGTCACCGGCGCGGCCGACGCCGCCGACGCCGAGCGCGCGGCCCGGGCCGTGGGCAACTCGCCCCTGGTCAAGACCGCGCTCTTCGGCCAGGACCCCAACTGGGGCCGCATCGTGGCCGCCGTGGGCCGCTCCGGGGCCGAGTTCGAGCCCGAGGACATGGTGCTCAGCCTGGGCGGGGTGGTGATCTTCGAGAAGGGCCGTCCGGCCTCCGGCGACCTGGACGGCGTGCTGGCCCCGATCATGCGCAGGCAGGACATCGACATCCGCGTGTCCCTGGGCGCGGGGCCCGGTGAATACTCCCTGCTGGCCTCGGACCTGACCAAGGAATACGTGGCCATCAACGCGGACTACAGGACCTGACGCGATGAGTGATGAACAGGGACGCGGCAAGCTCAAGCGCATCGCGGACTTCCTCTTCGAGGCCGGGATGCTGCGCAAGACCCCGCGCACGGGCTACCAATTCCTGGGCACGGGCCAGGAGAACGTGGCCGAGCACTCCTTCCGCACGGCCGTGATCTGCTACGTGCTGGCGCGCATGGCCGGGGCCGACCCCGGCCGGGCCGCGCTCCTCGGGTTGTTCCACGACCTGCACGAGGCCCGCATCGGGGATTTCAACTACGTGAACCGGATGTACAACACCTCCGAGCGCAGCGCGGCCCTCAAGGACGCCACGGCCGGCACGGGCCTCACCGAGGAGCTGCTGGCCCTCTGGGCCGAGCTGGAGGCCACCGAGACGCCCGAGGCCCGGCTGGCCCAGGACGCGGACCAGATCGACCTGATCCTGAACCTCAAGGAGCAGTCCGACCTGGGCAACAGGTACGCCGACAAGTGGATGGACTCGGCCGTGCAGCGCCTGCGCACCGAGGAGGGCCGGGAACTGGCCCGCGTCATCCGCGAGACCGACCACACGGACTGGTGGTACCTGGGCCCGGACCCCTCCTGGTGGGCGAACAAGAACGGCGGCCGCAAGATAAAAGGCTAGCGGGCCGCAGAGAATTTCGCGTCGGCCGTGCTGCCGAAAAAAATCGCGCCCACGCGTAGGTGAAGCCACGCGTGGGCGTGTGTTTTTTTCGCGTCTTTCCCGTGTTGCTCCGAACGGCCTTCGGAAAAAAGGCTTTGTTCAATGCTCCGACCGGTCAGCCCTCGCCCCCGGCGAATACGGGGTAGGGCGCGGCGCTGTTCCCCATGGCCGAGCCGAGCCAGTCGATGGCCCGGCCCAGGTGACGCATGTTGCGCAGGGCCTCCTCGTCTCCGGCCACCTTGCCCGGCTCCAGGCCGTAGCCCATGTTCCAATAGGTCGAGCCCGGCACGACCATCTGCGAGATGAAGAACAGGTGGTTCATGGTGTCGAAGACGTGCGTGGCCCCGCCCCGGCGCACGGCCACCACGGCCGCGCCGACCTTGCCCGCCAGGATGCAGCCGTTGGCCATGGATACGAAGCCCGCGCGGTCGATGAAGGCCTTCATTTCGGCCGAGACGTCCGCGAAGTAGGTGGGCGAGCCCAGGATCAGGGCGTCGGCCGAGAGGGCCTTTCCGAAGACCTCGTTGAACACGTCCTTGTCCCCGAAGACGCAGCGCTTGTCCTGCTTCTCCCAGCACTTGAAGCAGGCGCGGCAGCCCTGGATGGTCTTGCCGCCCAGCTGCACGATCTCCGTTTCCCAGCCCTTTTCGGCCAGGGGCGCCAGCACGGTCTCCAGGAGCAGGCGGGTGTTTCCGTTCTTGCGGGGACTTCCGTTGATGGCCACTGCCTTCATGGGTTCCTCCCAATGGGTTGTCGTTGACTCGCGATCATGGGACGGCTATCGGATACCCAGCGTATGCGTTTCGCGCAAGTACTGTCTTTTTTGTCAGGTACTATCACCCAGTATAGTGAGGATCCCGCCATGACCCGAGCCTGCGCCATGAAGCAGCTCAACGGCAAGACCTACCGCTGTTTCTTCGAGCTGGCCCTGGCGGTCATGGGCGGCAAGTGGAAGCCCATCGTGCTCTACCACCTGGGCCACGCCGGGGTGCTGCGCTTCGGCGAGCTGAAGCGCGACATGCCCGAGGTCACGGACCGCATGCTCACGCGCCAACTGCGCGAGCTGGAGGCCGACGGACTCATCCACCGCGAGGTCTACCGCCAGGTGCCGCCCAAGGTGGAGTATTCCCTCACCGCCCAGGGCCTGGGCCTGTTTCCGATCCTCTGCGCCATGCGCGACTGGGGCTCGGACTACGAGGCCTGGCGCGGCGGGGCCGAGGTGCTCAGCGAGGGCGAGGCCGAGCCCCGGGAGGCCCGTTCCCTGCATCCGCGCTACTCCGGCCCGGCCGGGGCCTGAGCGCGGGCTCCCGCCATCCGGCGGTTTCGGCCCCGGAGTCGTCCACCGGGAAGCTTCGGCTTGCCCTCGGCCTCGAGATTCGTTAATGGAATTGAGATCATTGATGGGGGGGCGCATGGCCGCTTCCCGGAACCGCGCGCAAAGGATCGTTCGTCATGGGTCAGGAGCAGAAAGGCGTTCTCGCGCCCGTCGCCTCCCTGGGAGGGGCCAGCCTCCGCTTCCTGGGGGAAATGGGGGCCATGTTCCTCTTCCTGGCCGACTCCCTGCGCCTCATGTTTTCTTCCTTCGGCCAGGTTCCCAAGACCGTGCGCCAGGTCTTCTTCATCGGCGTGAAGTCCATCAGCGTCATCGCCCTCATCGGCCTGTTCACGGGCATGGTCATCGGCCTGCAGACGTACTACGCCCTGTCCAAGTTCGGGTCCGAGGGCTTCCTGGGCGCGGCCGTGGCCCTCTCCCTGGTGCGCGAGCTGGCCCCGGTGCTCACGGCCTTCATGGTCACCGGCCGGGCGGGCTCGTCCATGACCGCCGAGATCGGCGTCATGCGCATCAGCGAGCAGATCGACGCCCTGGAGATCATGGACATCAATCCCATGAGCTACCTGGTGAGCCCCAAGCTCGCCGCCTGCCTCATCAGCTTCCCGATCCTGACCACGCTCTTCGACCTCATCGGCATGCTCGGCGGCTACCTCACGGGCGTCATGCTCATGGGCGGCAACGCCGGAGCCTACATCTACCGCGTGGACTCCTCCCTGGACTGGGAGGACGTGTCCGGCGGCTACATCAAGGCCCTGGTCTTCGCGGTCATCGTCTGCACGGTCTGCTGCTACCAGGGCTACTTCACCCACCTGCGCGAGGACAAGGGGCCCGAGGGCGTGAGCCAGGCCACCACCACGGCCGTGGTCATGTCCTGCGTGCTCATCCTGGTGGCCGACTACGTGCTCACCTCCATCCTCTACTAGGCCCGGATCATGGAACGCAGCCGATACGACATCCGCCTGGAGGACCTGAGCGTGGGCTACGGCGAGCACGTGGTGGTCTCGGACGTGAACGTGACCCTGCCCGGCGGCAAGATCACGGTCATCCTGGGCGGCTCGGGCTCGGGAAAATCCACCCTGCTCAAGCACATCCTGCGCCTGCACCGGCCCATCACCGGCCGGGTGACCATCGGCGGCCACGACATCTTCAAATTGTCGCGCAACGCCCTGCGCTGCCTCAAGCAACGCCTGGGCCTGCTCTTCCAGGACGGCGCGCTGCTCGGCTCGCTGAACCTCTTCGACAACGTGGCCCTGCCCCTGCGCGAGCACACCCGGCTCAAGGAGCCCCAGATCGCCGAGATCGTGCGGGCCAAGCTCGCCCTGGTGGGGCTGGCCGACTATCTGCAACTTTTCCCCAACCAGCTCTCGGGCGGCATGCGCAAGCGCGCGGGCCTGGCCCGGGCCATGGTCATGGACCCGGAGATCCTCTTCTGCGACGAGCCCACATCAGGCCTGGACCCGGTGAACTCCGCGGCCCTGGACGACCTGCTCCTGGCCCTCAAGCGCCGCTTCGACATGACCCTGGTGGTGGTCAGCCACGACCTGGCCAGCATGCGGCGCATCGCGGACCACGTGGTGGTGCTCGGCCGGGGCAGGGTGCTCTTCGACGGCACCCAGGCCGAACTGGAGGCCACCCAGGACCCGTACCTGCGGCGCTTCCTGGAGCGCCGGGCCGAGGAGAGCGCGGGAGAGATGCTCTCCATGCCCAAGCTGGATCCCAAGGTCATGAAGATCGACTGCAGCAAGTACCTGGGCGCCGGAAACGGCCGCTGAGGAGACAAAGGGGAGGCCATGAAGAAATATTCCAAGGAAACCTCGGTGGGCATCTTCGTGCTGGTGGGCCTCATCGGCATCGCCTACATGAGCATCAAGCTCGGCAACCTGGGCCTGTTCACCGACAACTACATGACCCTCAGGGCCGCGTTCACCAACGTCTCCGGGCTGAAGATCAACTCGCCCGTGCAGATGTACGGCGTGGACGTGGGCTACGTGGACGGCATCCAGCTCGACCTCTCCGGCGACATCCCCCTGGCCCGCGTGAGCATGAAGGTCCACAAGGGCATCGACATCCGCGACGACGCCACCGCCTCGGTGAAGACCAGCGGCCTCATCGGCGACAAGTTCGTGGGCCTCACCGCCGGGGCCGTGGGGCAGCAGCTCAAGGACGGGGAATCCATCTTCCAGACCAACCCGGCTCTGGACCTGGAGGACCTGCTGGCCAAGTTCGCGACCCCAAGCGTGAACAAATAAAGTAACAAGGAACCTCTTGATTCCGTAACGAGAATCGAATACGACGGCCGCACATGAAACGCACCATCCTTTTCAGCATCGTCAGCGTCGCGCTTTTCGGGCTTCTGGCCGCCTCCGCCTGGGCCGGCGTGCCCACGGACACGGTCAAGGAAGGGGTTGACAAGGTCATCACCATCCTGCAAGACCCTAAGTATAAGGGGGCCAAGGTGATCTCCGGCGAGCAGCTGGACCGCCTGCGGGCCGCCGTGCGGCAGTTTTTCGATTTCGAGGAACTGACCGCCCGCGCCGTCGGCCGCCCCTGGCTGAAGTTCACGCCCCAGCAGCAGAAGGACCTCAGTTCGTCTTTTCAGGAGCTGCTGGAGAAGACGTACATCAGCAAGTTCGAGGGCTACAACGGCGAGAAGTTCGACTACCAGAAGGAGATGGCCCAGGGAAATCTGGCGTTCGTCCAGAGCCAGGTCCAGGCCAACGACGGCAAGCTCCTCTCGGTCAACTTCCGCCTGATTCAGAAGGATGGGCATTGGCTCATCTACGACGTGATCGGCGAGGGCATCTCCATCATGGAGATCTACCGCAGCCAGTTCGCGCAGGAATTGCAGAACGGCACCCCGGACAGCCTCATCGGCAAGGTCCGCGACAGGGTGGCCGACATCGCTGCGGGCAAGGCCCCGGCCGATGACAAAGCAGTGCTCAACGACGCGGCCAAGCAACCGGCCACGGCGAAACAGTAACGGAGCGATCGGACCATGGGCAAATCCGCTGCGCGCGCACTCGTCCTGACCATCGGCACGCTCTTCCTTTTGGCCGGGGCCGCCCTGGCCGCCGACAGCCAGCAGGTCGCCCAGCTGGAGGACACCTACTACTCCCAGGAGTTGTGGGACGTTTCCGGCAAGACCCCCTCGGGCCCCGCGGTCACGCCCGACACCTCGAACATCGCTCCCGATTCCGTCCCCGGCTGGAACCGCTTCTGGTTCAACGTCAACGACCGGCTCTACTACTACCTGTTCAAGCCCGCCGCCCAGGGCTACGGCTACGTTGTGCCGGAGAAGCCCCGCACCTGGGTCAACAACTTCTTCCACAACCTGCTCTTCCCCATGCGCTTCGTGAACTGCCTGCTCCAGGGCAAGTTCCGGGCCGCGGGCGTCGAGACGTCCCGTTTCATCGCCAACACCGCCTTCGGCTACGGCGGCCTCTCCAACTTCGCCTACGACCTCAAGCCCACCAAGCCCACGGCTTCGGGCGACGAGGACACCGGCCAGACCTTCGGCGCCTGGGGCATCGGCAACGGCACCTATCTCGTCTGGCCCATCATCGGCCCCTCCACCGTGCGCGACTCCTTCGGCTACGCGGGCGACTACTTCATGCGGCCCACCACGTACCTGCACCCCTGGTACTGGTCCATGGGCGCCACAGCCTACGACAAGCTGAACAACCTGTCGCTGCGCATCGGCGAGTACGAGACGCTGACCGAAAGCGCCATCGACCCCTACATCGCCATGCGCGACGCCTATCTCCGCTACCGGGCGCAGAAGGTCCAGGAATAGTCCCGGACCCATGCTCCTGGCCGTCATTTCCGACTCCCACCTGGGCGCGCCCACGCCCTGGCTGGAGTCCGTCTACGCGCGCCATCTGGCCGGGGCCGACGCCCTGGTCCACTGCGGCGACATCACCGCCGAGTCCGTCTGGGCCTTTTTTCTCCAGCACCCCAATTTCCACGCCTGCCTCGGCAACTGCGACTGGACCCTCGGTTCCCTGCTCCAGCCCGTGGCCAGGCTCTCCCTCGGCGGCCTGAACATCGCCGTGACCCACGGCTTCGGCCCCCGGCCCGACGTGCCCCGCCGCGTGGCCCGGGCCCTCGGCCCCGAGGCCGACCTCGTCTGCTTCGGCCATACCCACGCCCGCTACTTCTCCGACGAGCACGGCGCGCTCCTCGTCAACCCCGGCTCCCTGGCCGAAGGTTCCCTGGCCCTGCTCACCCTGGAGTCCGGCCAACGCCCGGCCTGCCGCTTCGTGGATATCTGACCGGCTGCCAGCGGATGGGAGCCGGCAGACGGTTCCCGACTTTCTGAAAAAGGCCGAAGGCCTCCGGCGGCCAGGAGGGCAGCGCCCCCCTGGACCCGGCGATAGGTGAAGGGCGATTCCCCCTAACGGGGGAATCGCCCTTCACGTGTGGACTTGGGAGGTTCGAGGCGTCAGCACAACCGGTTTTCTGAAACGGGCCGAAGGGCCCTGGTCTGGAACGGCTGGGAATTGAGGACGTTTTCCGCCTTTCTGAAACGGGCCGAAGGCCCTCCGCTCAGTGGGGGTGCGGGGCGTGCTGCTCGCGGGCCGAGAACACGAGTTCCGCGTTGCGATACTCGTCGTAGACGTCCTGGCGCAGGGGGTAGTCCCAGGAGCCGCACCTGAATTCGATCCTGCCGCCGAATCCGGTCTTGAAGCGGTAGAGGCCGTGGAATGGGTGGTCCGGGGTGTCGGCGGGCGAGACGGCTCCCAGGTCATACCGGACGCAGCCGTGCTCGCGCGCCAGGCGCATGGCGGTCCAGTGCATGAGGCTGGGGGCCATCAGGTTGCGTTTGGTGTTGGAGGATGCCCCGTAGAGGAAGGTCGCGGTCTCGCCCGAGATGCCGACGATGGCCCCGGCCAGGACGTCGGAGCCGTGCCGCGCGAGCAGGAAGAGCAGGTCCGAGCGGTCCGGGGCGGAGAGCAGGGACTGGAACATGGCGTTGAAGTGCTCCGGGCCGCAGGGGCTGAAGCCGTTGCGCAGCGCCGTCTGCCGGTACAGGGCGTGGAAGTCGGGCAGGCAGCGCGCGTCCGCCTCCAATACGCTGACGCCCTTGCGCCGCGCGAGCCCGATGTTGTAGCGCGTCTTGGGCTTCATCCGGCCGAGCATCTCCTCCTCGCTCCCCACGAGATCCAGCACCAGGGAGCTGGCCACGGTCATGTCCTCGCGCGCCTTCCTGATGTTCCAGAACCTGGTGCCCATGTTCATGCGCAGTTCGCGCAGCCTCGGCTCGGGAAAGGCGTCCAGGTCCTCCTGCTCCATCACGTCCGCGTAGGGGGAGAGCCAGGGCAGGTCGTAGCGGATGAAGGCCACTTCCGGGCCCAGGGTCGTGGCCAGGGCCACGGAGAAGTCCTCGAGGAAGGTTCCGTACTCTTCTTCGGAGGGCGCGTGCTCCGGCCCCTGGGGCACGACGGCGACGCTGTGCCCGCCGAAGGGCTTGAGCAGGACGAGCACGTCCTTGCCAGGTCCGGCCGTTGGAATGTCGAACGCCCGGGGCTGGAGGCCGAGCCGGGCCTTGACCTGCGCCCAGTACGAGGTCTGGAACAGGATGTCCGTTGGAAACAACGCGGCCATTGCCTTTGATCTGATATCCACGTCTCTCTCCGGTCAGGAACATATGCCGCGGCCGTGGCGCGCCCGCGTTCGCGGCGGGCCCGACGGCCGAAAAAAAGCCCCATCTTCCGCCGTTCGGAATGATGGGGCCTGCGTGCGTGCGGTGGATGTGACGCTACACGGCAGCCCCGATCTCGCGGGAGAGGAAACGGTTCTCCCGGTGGGAATGGGCGCGGCCCGCCGCGATCCAGGGCGAGTCGGCGGAGAACAGGGCATGCTGCTGCGTCATGAAGTCACTCCACATGATCTGTCGGTCAGTGCGAGGGCGCAGCATACCGCAACCAGGAAAGAATGCAACCTGGCGGCGCGCCTGGAGAAAATATTCCGCAGGCGGCGGGAAAAACAGTCTCTTTCGCGCGGGGGGGCAGCACAAGAAAACGGCCCAGGAGCGCATGCTCCCGGGCCGTTTGTTTTCCGGAACGGACCGAAGCCCTGTCTCTCTGAAGCGGGCCGAAGGCCCCCCTATTTGGCGCCGCAGCACTTCTTGTATTTCTTGCCCGAGCCGCAGGGGCAGGGATCGTTGCGGCCGACCTTGGGTTCGGCCCGGCGCTTGGGCTCCTTGGCCTTGTCCGCCCCGTCCGCGCTCCCGGCGTACTGGAGGTTTCCGGCGCTCTCCTTGTGCTGGTACTCCTCCTCGCGCACCTCGGCCTTGATGCGCAGGTGGCAGAGGGCGCGCAGGGTGTTCTCCTTGATGTTGTCGAGCATGTCGCGGAAGAGTTCGAAGCCCTCGCGCTTATACTCCTGCTTGGGGTCCTTCTGGCCGTAGCCGCGCAGGCCGATGCCGTCGCGCAGGTGGTCCATGTTCAGCAGGTGGTCCTTCCAGTTGCGGTCCAGGGCCTCCAGCAGGAAGTAGCGGGCGATCTCCTGGTAGTGGTCCGGGGCCGCGGCCTTGAGCGCGCCGGTGATCTCGCTGATCCAGGCCAGGGCCTGGGCCTTGTCCGGCAGGTTGGCGCGGAAGCCCGGGAAGCGGTCGAAGTCGAAGACCTCGTCCAGGCGGGAGCGGACCATTTCGGCCATTTCGGGGTCCATGCCCTTGCCCTCGGAGGCCGGGCCCAGGATGTCGCCGAGCACGTCCTCGGCGTACTCCTCCACGATGGGGTCCACGTTGGAGGCGTACATGAGTTCGCGGCGCTGGGAGTAGATGACCTCGCGCTGCTGGTTCATGACGTTGTCGAAGTCCAGGAGCTGCTTGCGGATTTCGAAGTTGTGGGCCTCCACGCGCTTCTGCGAGCCCTCGATGGCCCGGGACACGAGCTTGTTCTCGATGGGCACGTTTTCTTCCATGCCCAGCTTCTCCATGAGCCCGGAGATGCGGTCCGAGCCGAAGAGGCGCATGAGGTCGTCGTCCAGGGCGAGGTAGAAGCGGGAGGTTCCCGGATCGCCCTGGCGGCCGGAACGGCCGCGCAGCTGGTTGTCGATGCGCCGGGACTCGTGGCGCTCGGTGCCGAGGATGTGCAGGCCGCCGAGCTCCTTGACGCCCTCGCCGAGCACGATGTCCGTGCCTCGTCCGGCCATGTTGGTGGCGATGGTGACCTTGCCCTGCTGTCCGGCCTCGGCCACGATCTCGGCTTCCTTCTCGTGCTGCTTGGCGTTGAGCACGTTGTGGGGCACGCCGAGCTTCTTGAGCAGGCCCGAGACGAGCTCGGACTTCTCGATGGACACGGTGCCCACGAGCACGGGCTGGCCGCGTTTGTGGCAGTCCGCGATCTCATGCACGATGGCCCGGAACTTCTCCTGCTGGGTGCGGAAGATCATGTCCGGGTGGTCCTTGCGGACCATGGGCCGGTTGGTGGGGATGACCACCACGTCCAGGTTGTAGATCTCCTTGAACTCCACGGCCTCGGTGTCGGCCGTGCCGGTCATGCCCGCCAGCTTGTCGTACATGCGGAAGTAGTTCTGGAAGGTGATCGAGGCCAGCGTCTGGTTCTCGGCCTCCACCGTGACGTTCTCCTTGGCCTCCAGGGCCTGGTGCAGGCCGTCGGAATAGCGCCGTCCCGGCATGAGCCGTCCGGTGAACTCGTCCACGATGACCACCTGGCCGTCCTTGACGATGTAGTCCACGTCGCGCTTGAAGAGATTGTGGGCCTTGAGGCCCTGGAGCACGTGGTGCTGGAGGGTCATGTTCGAGGGGTCGAAGAGGTTGTCGATGCCGAGGAGCTTTTCCACGCGCTCCACGCCCCGGTCCGTGAGGGTCACGGTGCGGGCCTTCTCGTCCACCTCGAAGTCGCCGTCCGGGATGAACTCCTCGCCGGAGGCCAGGTTGGCCGGGCGGGGGGAGGAGCGCTTGAGCGGCGGGATGACCGTGTCCACGCGGCGGTAAAGCTGGGTGGACATCTCGGCCGGGCCGGAGATGATGAGCGGGGTGCGCGCCTCGTCGATGAGGATGGAGTCCACCTCGTCCACGATGGCGAAGTGCAGCTCGCGCTGGACCAGGGACTCCTTGTAGAACTTCATGTTGTCGCGCAGGTAGTCGAAGCCGAACTCGTTGTTCGTGCCGTAGGTGATGTCCGCGCCGTAGGCCTGCTGGCGCTCCTCGTCGGTGAGGCCGTGGACGATGACGCCCGTGGTCAGGCCGAGGAAGCCGTAGAGCCTGCCCATCCAGGCGGAGTCGCGCTTGGCCAGGTAGTCGTTGACCGTGACCACGTGCACGCCCTTGCCCGTGAGGGCGTTGAGCACCACGGGCAGGGTGGCCACCAGGGTCTTGCCTTCGCCGGTCTTCATCTCCGCGATGTTGCCTTCGTGCAGGGCGATGCCGCCCACGAGCTGGACGTCGAAGTGGCGCATGTTCAGGGCGCGCTTGCCCGCCTCGCGCACCAGGGCGAAGACCTCGGGCAGCAGGTCGTTCACGTGGCGGCCCTGGGCCACCTCCTGCCTCCAGGCCGCGATTTTTGCCGGGAAGTCGGCGTCGGACAGCGCGGCCATTTCCGGCTCCAGCGCGTTGATGCGCGCCACCATGGGGCGCAGGCGCTTGATGTAGCGTTCGTTGGTGGAGCCGAAGAGCATCTTGAGCAGCATGGGTTCTCCTTGACGGAAAGGGGCGCTCGCTGCGCCCCGACGGCCCGGGCATGCGCGCATGCCGGGACGGTGTTCGTTGGTGTCGGGTCTGGGTTCGCCGTGGCCGGGACGGGCCGCGCTAGGCGCGGTCCGGGGCGCGCGGCGGCGCGCGTCCGGCGCGGTTGGAGGGCAGGACCTCGCGCGCGCCGGGAGCGGGGGGAAGATCGAAGAGGGCGGCCGACAGGCGCAGGCGCGGGCCGTGGGCCTGGGCCACGGCGGCGGGCGAAAACGCGTTGCCGCCGTCCGGTTCGGTCTGGGCCAGGCCGTCGCGCAGGAGCTGCCCGGCGATGAAGCGGGGCACGGAGCGCAGCATGCCGCCGCGCCACTTGGCGGCGGCCGCCACCAGCTTGATGCGGGCCGCGTTGCCCGCCTCCAGGGCCTCCTGGGGCGGCAGGGCGGCGCAGAGCGCTCCGGCCAGGATGGCCGCGCCCAGGGCCAGGCCCGGGGCCAGGACGCGCATGCTTCCGCGCCTCATGCCCGCCTCCGCGCGGCCGATGCGGATCCCCGCCGCGCGGGGATGTGGTTGTCGTGAAGCAACGCAGTCATCGTGGAGTGTTTCAGCAGCCTAGCGCACCGCGAATTCGGCGCGCACCGTGACCATGACTTCCTTGTCCACGGTGGAGGTGTCGTAGGCCCCGGAGCCGGAGACCTCCACGGAGTTGGGGGCCAGGACCTGGACCACGCCGATGCGCGCGGACTGGAGCGGTCCCACGCCCCGGCCGTCGCTCCCGGCGATCTCCTGGGCCCGGCGGCGGGCGTCCTTCACGGCCGCGCCCAACAGCTCCACGCGCATCTCGGGCAGCCGCGAGACATAGTATTCCAGCGAATAGGTGGTCAGCTGCACGCCCTGGTCCATGAGCGTCTGGTCCAGGCCCAGGGCCGTGATCTTGGCCGTGTCCGGGGAGGTCACGGTGAAGCCCTGGCGCAGGGTCTGCTCGCGCGGGGCGCTGGGGTTCTGCTGGTAGACCTGCTCCATGTTCACCGGCTGGAGCTCCAGGGCGGCCTCGGGCAGCCCGGCGGCCTTGAGATAGTCCTTGAGGGCCTGCAGGTCGGCGCGCAGCTGGGCGTAGCCCTGCTTGAGGTTCGTTTCGGCAACGGTGCGGTAGATGCTCCCATGCCACTTGGCCACGTCCGAGACCACCTTGACCCTGGCCGAGCCCGTGGCCTCGATGGTGTTCTGCGGCAGGCGCGAGGCGTAGAAGGCCCAGGCCATGAGGGCCGAGGCCAGGATCAGGCCCAGGGCCAGGATGGAGGCGGTTCTGTTGTTCATGTCGTCTCCGTCGTCATGTGTCCGTCGTCAGGCGTCCAGGGCGTCCAGCCAGTGCGCGGCCCGGACTCCCTCGGGGGCCGCGGCCGCGAGCTGCATGGCGCAGGCCGAGCAGCCCGTGAGCACGAGGCCCGCCGTCATGTCGCGCCAGCGCAGTTCCGACACCCGGGCCGCCAGGGCCGGGTCGGCCAGCTGGAGCACGCCGCCGAAGCCGCAGCAGCGCGCCTCGGGCGTCTCCAGGTCCAGGCCCGGCACGCCGCGCCAGAGCGCCAGGTCCGGGTCCGGGACCGCCGCGTGGCAGGGCGTGTGCCAGGCCGCGCGGCCTGGATTGCTCGTTAGCACAAAGCGGCCGCCTTGCAAAATCGCGGAAAGGGGGGTGATCGAGGCGGCCCAGGCCGCTTCCTCGGCCGCGTCCTGAAACAGCCCGGGCCCGGCGTAGGCCCGCAGGCCCGCCAGACAGGAGACGCAGAAGGCCGCCAGCAGGGGCCGCCCGGCCGCGCGCCAGGCCGCCACGTTGGCCGCCCGGGCCGCGTCGCGTTCCCTTGGCAGCCCGGCCGAGCCCAGGGTCGCGCCGCAGCACTGGAACTCCGCCTCGGCGCGCGTCACTCCGGCCATGTCCAGGAGCCGCGCGGCCCGGTCCGTCCAGCGCCGGGCCGCGTGCGCGCCCGCGCAGCCGCTGAACAGGGCCGCGCGCCGCCCGCGCCAGGCGTCGGACAGGCCCGCGACCCGGACGAACGGTTCGCAGCCCGGCCGGGAGAGCGCACCCAGGCCCTTGAGCAGGCCGCCCAGGCGCTTTCGCAGAAAGTCCTTGGGCATCGGCTTGGCGAGCGTGGCGGCGACAGGCCAGAGCGCCCCGCTCCGGGCCAGGGCCGCCTTCCAGAGCCACTGCCGGAAGTCCGGTCGCGCGGCCCGCAGGGCGGCCACCACGGCCGGGACGTCCTGGCCCTGGGGGCAGACCCGCGCGCAGCGGCCGCAGCCCAGGCAGAGCCGGGCCAGGTCCTCGGCCGAATGCGAGCCGCCGTGGACGGTGAGCACGGCCTTGGCCCGGGGCGACAGCTCCTCGCGGCCCGTGGCGGCCAGGAGCGGGCAGACCTCCAGGCACTTGCCGCAGAGCACGCAGCCGTCGAGGCCGGGCCGGGTATGGGACGGGTTGTCCTGCATCATGGGCGTCCCGCGCGCGTGGCGCGCGAACCGTCTGATAATAATCATCAGCCCGGCGTTGACCAGATTCCCGAAAGCAATTTAAAGTGATTACCCACTATGTTCGGAGGTGCCCCATGATGCGGCTCATGTCCATCGGAACGAGAATATTTTTGCTCCTGGGCGTCATCGTCTGCTTCGTGGCCGGGACGGTGCTGGCCTTCCTGCACAACGCGGGAAAGATCGAGGCCATGGGCGTGGAGCAGGTCCAGGTCCAGATGCTCGACCTCCAGAAGCAGAAGATCCAGGTGGCCACGCGCAGCATGGCCCTGTCCCTGGGCCAGGAGTTGGCGGGAGTCGCCGGGGACGAGGCTCGGGTGGAGTTCATCCGAAGGGCCGTGGACCCCATCCGCTTCGAGGATGACAAGTCCGGCTACTACTTCGTCTACCGGGGCACGGTGAACGTGGCCCTGCCGCCCAAGAAGGAAGTCCAGGGCAAGGACATGGCCGAGAGCAAGGACAAGAACGGGGTCTTCTTCGTCCGGGAGCTGGCCCGGCAGGCGGCGGCCGGGGGCGGCTTCGTGCAGTATATCTTTCCCAAGCCGGGCAAGGGCGACCAGCCCAAGCTGGGCTATGCCGAGATGATCCCGGGCACGGACCTCTGGATCGGCACCGGCATCTACATCGACAACATCGAGCAGGCCAAGCAGGGCATCGCCCAGGCCGTCGGCGAGCTGGTCCGCGCCGACACCCTGATGCTCCTTCTCGTGCTCGGGGCCGTCTTCCTTCTCGGCGTCCTGCCCCTGAGCATCGTGACCATCCGGGGCATCGTCCGGCCGCTGTCCCAGGCCACCAACGCGGCCTGCGGCATCGCCGGGGGCAGCTACGACGTGAACCTGGACGAGTCCGGCCGCGACGAGGTGGCCAGCCTGCAGAAGGCCCTCAACACCATGGCCCGCACCCTGCGCGGCAACATCGCCCAGATCACGGCCAAGTCCGCCGAGGCCGAGGAGAAGGCCCGCGTGGCCGAGCGCGCCCTGGCCGACGCCGAGCAGGCCAGGGGCCAGGCCGAGAGCGCCCGGCGCGAGGGCATCCTCCTGGCCGCCGGACGCCTGGAAACCATCGTGGAAAAGGTCACCGGCGCGGCCGAGGCCATCGCCGCCCGCTCCCGCGACATCCGCCAGGGAACCGACGTGCAGCGCGACCGCATCCAGTCCACGGCCACGGCCATGGAGGAGATGAACGCCACGGTGCTGGAGGTGGCCAGGAACGCCTCCGAGGCGGCCGAGTCCGGCAACCACGCGCGTGCCGAGGCCGAGAAGGGCGCGGAGGTGGTGGGCCAGTCCGTGGAGGCCCTGCGCGCCACCTACAGCGAGGCCGACCATCTCCAGGAGAACATGAACCAGCTCGGCGGCCAGGCCGAATCCATCGGCAGGATTCTCGGCGTGATCACGGACATCGCGGACCAGACCAACCTCCTGGCGCTGAACGCGGCCATCGAGGCGGCCCGGGCGGGCGACGCCGGGCGCGGCTTCGCCGTGGTGGCCGACGAGGTGCGCAAGCTGGCCGAGAAGACCATGACCGCCACCAAGGAGGTGGGCGACGCCATCCTGGGCATCCAGAGCGCCGCCACGGCCAACATCGGGACCACCCGCAAGGTGCTCGCCGACCTGAGCCGGGCCGTGGAGCTCTCCAGCCATTCCGGCGAGGCCCTGCGGGCCATCGTCAATGGGGTGCAGACTTCGGCCGATCAGATCCGCGGCATCGCCACCGCGGCCGAGGAGCAATCCGCGGCCTCGGAGGAGATCAACAGATCCGTGGAGGAGGTCAACAGCATCACCTCGGCCACCGCCCGCAACGTGGAAGACGCGGCGCGGGCCGTGGAGGCGCTCGACGAGCAGATGGCCCGGCTGCGCGATCTGATTCGGGAACTGAAGGAAGGCTAGGCCGAAGCCGCTCCGGGCGGCGTCAGCCCGCGCAGATGCGCCGCCGCTTGCGCTCGTACATCATCGTGTCGCAGCGGCGCAGCAGTTCTTCCACATCCTCGCCCGGCCTGGACACGGCGAGGCCGTGGCTGAACGTGATGGCGTAGGGCTTGCCCGAGGAGGCGTTGTATTCCTCCAGCCAGGCCTCCAGCCTGGCGATCCGTTCGGTCAACAGCGCCGGGTCGTCGCTGAATCGCGCCACCGCGAATTCGTCGCCGCCGAAGCGCATGGGGTTGAACTCGCGGCCGAAGACCATGCGCATGCCCTCCGCGAGCACGCGGATGGCGTGGTCGCCCTCGCCGTGGCCGTGGGCGTCGTTGATCTTCTTGAGCCCGTCCAGGTCGAGCAGGGCGATGGACATCCTGAGATCCTTCATCCGCCTCGCCCTGAAGATGATGTCGCGGTAGAGCGTGCGGTTGCCGAGCCGCGTCAGGTCGTCCATCTCCGCCTTGCGGATGAGGATGCAAACGAAGAGCACGATGGCCGACACGGCCCAGCTGTTCCAGATGGTCAGGTAGACGAAATATTTCAGCTGGATGTATCCGATGACCGCCGGGATGGCGAGCACGGTCAGCAGGAAGCCGATCTCCTCCAGGCGCAGCCGGGCCCGGTTGCGCCAGATGAACAGCGCGCTGAGGAAAAAGAAGCAGTAGCTGACCAGCGGCGAGGCGAGGAAGTATTTTCCCCGGGCGTATTCGTTCTCCGGCGAGATGGCGAACAGCACGTCCTGGCCGACGCTCAGCACGGCAAGCAGCGTGTTGGCGAACAACGGAACGGCGCAGGCCAGGAGCCATTTCCGCGTGACCGGCCTGGATGTCCAGGTGTGCAGGAAGAGCAGGAACAGCAGGGGCGGGACCGGGACCATGGCGAACCCGGCCGCGTTGACGAGCCTGTTCAGGGTCACGAGATGCCCGCTGGAGCGAACGGCGTCGTTGAAGTTCGCATTGAGCACCACGCTCCAGACCTCCAGCACGAGCAGGACGGCGATGCTCAGCGCCATGCCGGTGAAGAGCCTGCTTTCCCTCTTTCCCGTGTCGAGCTTCAGGAACGCCGCGGCCAGGGTGATGGCCAGCAGCAGACACATGAACAGGTTGATCTGGATCGTGACGAGATAGGTCATGCGTGCCGGTCAGCCCCATTCCTTGCCGGGGTTCATGATTCCCTGGGGATCGAAGACGGCCTTGACCCCGCGCATGAGCGCGATCTCCTCGGGCCCGTGCCGCCAGGGCAGGTAGGCCCCCTTGGTCAGGCCCAGGCCGTGTTCGCCGGAGAGCGTGCCGCCCAGGTCCAGGGCCGCGCGCAGGACGGCCTCCTTGGCCGAGGCCGCGCGGCGCAGCTCGTCGGGCTTCTGGGCGTCGAAGAGCACGTTCACGTGGATGTTGCCGTCGCCCAGGTGGCCGAAGCAGGCCACGCGCAGGCCGTTGGCGCGCCCGGCCTCGCGGAACGCGGCCACGGCCGCCGGGATGCGCCCCCGGGGCACGGCCACGTCCTCGGCGGCCTTGTCCGGGCCCACGCGGTGCAGGGCCTGGCTCACCGTGCGCCGCACCTCCCAGAGCTTTTCCTCGGCCTCGGGCGTGGCCGCCGTCTCCAGGGCCAGGGGCCTGAGCGGGGCCAGGACCGTCTTGAGCCGGTCCAGGTCCGCCAGCACCGCCCCGGCCGAGCCGTCCAGGCGGTAGAGCAGGGCCGCGCCGGAATCCGCCGGGCACAGGGCGCAGCCCGCGTCGGCCACCGCGCCCAGGGCCGTGGCGTCGAGAAATTCCAGGGACACCGGCAGGATGCCCGCCTCGAATCCGGTCCGGGCCGCGTCCAGGGCCGCCTCCAGGGAGGCGAAGGCGCAGAGCAGCGAGGCCTGGGCCTCGGGCAGGGGCAGGAGCTTGAGGGTCAGCCGGGTGATGAGTCCCAGCGTGCCGCCGGAACCCACGAAGAGCCGCGTCAGGTCCAGGCCCGAGACGTCCTTGTGGCAGCGGCCGCCCGCGCGGATGATCCGGCCGCCGGGCAGGGCCGCCGAGAGTCCGAGCACGTAGTCCCGGGTCACGCCGTACTTCACCGCGCGCATGCCCCCGGCGCAGGTGGCCGCGTTGCCGCCGATGGTCGAGTAGCCCGCGCTGGCCGGGTCCGGCGGGTAGAACAGACGCTGTTCCCGCAACCGGGCCTGGAACGCGCCCGTGACCACCCCGGGCTCCACCTCGGCCACGAAGTCCGCCGCGTCCACGTCCAGGATCTTGTCCATGCGCAGCATGGAGACCACCACCCCGCCGTGTTCGGGCACGGCCCCGCCCACCCGGCTGGTGCCCCGGGCGCGGGGATACACGGGCAGGTTCTCGGCCTGGGCGAAACGCAGGAACTCGGCCGCCTGCTCGCCGGTCTCGGGCCGGACCACGGCCCAGGGCCGGGCGAAACGGCGCGAGGCGTCCGCGCCCAGGGCCAGGGCCTGCTCCGGATCCAGGACGCAGCCGTCGCCCGGAAACAGCGAGAGCAGAGATTCTTTCTGACGATCGGTCAGCATGGAAACGATCATACGGTGCATCGGCCCGAAAGAAAAGCGTGGGCCGTCGCGGGTCTTCGGCCAATTTGCGTCACCCGGCGACGCCGGGGGCCTTCGGTCCGTTTCAAGAAAGACGGAAGAGACTTTTCCCCTGGCTGACGGTGCTGCGGGTCCAGGGGCCGCCGGCCCCTGGCGGGGTCCGGGGCGGAGCCCCGGGATGCTATTTGTTGTATTGGGCCAGCTGGCGCGCGGTGTCGCGGGCGATGTCCTTCTGCTTCAGGTCGTCGCGGCGGTCGTGGACCTTCTTGCCCTTGGCCAGGGCGATTTCCAGCTTGACCCGGCCGCGCGTGAAGTAGAGGCGCACGGGGATGATGGTCAGGCCCTTCTGCTCGGCCTTGGCCTGGAGCCGGTCGATCTCGCGGCGGTGGAGGAGGAGCTTGCGGGGCCGTTCGGGGTCGGGCCGGTCGAAGAGGGAGGTCTTCTCGTAGGGCGCGATGTGCACGCCGACGAGGAAGGCCTCGCCGTTCCTCACGTCCACGTAGCCGTCCTTGAAGCTCACGCGGCCGTCGCGCAGGGACTTGACCTCCGAGCCCTGGAGCGCGAGTCCGGCCTCCAGGGTCTCGGTGAACTCATAGAGCCGCCGGGCGTTTCTGTTTTCGGCGATGGGCTTGCGCCCGGCCGCTTCGGGTTTTTCGCTCATGGTGGGTCGAGGCTATCCGCCGTGCTCCTCATTGTCCAGGAGGGAGGCGAAGAAGGTCAGCTCCTCGGGGAAGCGCTTGAAGATGGTCTCCTTGACCAGTCGGTTGACGCGGCCCACGGTGCGGCAGGAGAGGACCTCGCGCAGCAGGTCGCGGCAGTCGGACATGCGGGCCTGGCGGATGATCCGCTTGATGCCCGGGATGGCCTGGGGAGTCAGCGAGATGCTGTCCACCTGCATGCCCATGATGATCGGCACGCAGAAGGGGTCGGAGGCGACCTCGCCGCAGAGGCTGACCTCGATGCCCGCCTGGTGGGCGGCGTCGGTGACGTGCTTGATGGCGCGCAGCACGGCCGGGTGCAGGGGCTGGTAGAGGTAGGACACGTGCCGGTTGGTGCGGTCGATGCCCACGCTGTACTGGATGAGGTCGTTGGTGCCGATGCTGAAGAAGTCGCACTCGTCGGCCAGGAACTCGGCGATCATCACGGCCGAGGGCAGCTCGACCATGATGCCCACGGGCATCTCCTCGTTGAAGGGCACGCCCTCGCGGCGCAGCTCGTCCTGGGTGTCGCGCAGGAGGCTCTTGGCCCGGCGCAGCTCCTTGAGCCCGGAGATCATGGGGAACATGATCGAGGCGTTGCCGTAGGCGCTGGCCCGGCAGATGGCCCGCAGCTGGGAGCGGAAGAGGTCCGGGTGGCGGAGGCAGAAGCGGATGGCCCGCATGCCCAGGGCCGGGTTGGGCTCCTCCAGGGAGCCGAAGCTCTGGATGAACTTGTCCGCGCCGAGGTCCAGGGTGCGGAAGATGACCCTCCGGGGGGCCATGATGGAGACGAGGTCCGAGTATTTCTCGGCCAGCTCCTCCTCGCTCGGCAGGTCGGTGCGGTTCAGGTAGGAGTACTCGGTGCGGTAGAGGCCGATGCCCTCGCCGCCCCGGTCCAGGACCGCGGCCACCTCCTCCAGGAGTTCGATGTTGGCCATGACCTGGACGCGGTAGCCGTCGCTGGTCTCGGCCGGGAGCTGGCATTCGCGGATGATGCGCCGGGTGTAGTCCTCGAACTGGGCGGAAAGCTCGTTGTAGCTGGTCAGCTCGTCCTCGTCGGGATCGACCACGATCTTGCCCGCGAGGCCGTCGATGACCACGAAGTCGCCTTCGAGGACGTGGGACTCCAGGTCCGCCACGCCGACCATGGCCGGGATGCCCAGGGTGCGGGCCATGATGCCGGTGTGCGAGGTCTTGCCGCCCTGGACCGTGGCGAAGCCCAGGATCTTGTTCACGTCCAGCTCCACGGTGTCGGCCGGGGTCAGGTCGTGGGCCATGATGATGACCCGGCCCTGGATGGAGCGCAGGTCCTTGTCCTCGCCGATGAGGTGGGACTGGACCTTGACGATGACGAAGCGGACGTCCTGCATCCGCTCGCGGATGTAGACGTCGTCCAGGGCCCCGAAGGTCTTCTCCAGGTCGCCGAGGGCCTTTTCCAGGGCCCACTCGGCGTTCAGGCGCATGTCCGCGATGTAGGAGCGGGCGGAGCCGCGCAGCTTGGGGTCCTTGAGCATCATCAGGTGGGAGTCGATGATGAGCCGGTGCTCCTGGAGTTCGGCCGGGACCTTGTCGCGGGCGGCGGCCAGCTCCTCCTCGGCCTGGCGGAAGGCCTGGGCCAGGCGGTCGAGCTCGTGGGGCACGGCCTCATCGGCCACGGTGAGGCGGGGCAGATGGGCCAGGCGGTTGCGGTTCAGGAAGAACGCCTTGCCGATGGCGATGCCCGTGGAGACGGAAATGCCGGGAATGACGACTCGGGCCACTAGCGCTCCTCGCCGAACTTGGAACGGAAGAGCCTCTCCAGGCTTTCCACGGCCTGGGCGGCGTCCTCGCCCTTGGCCCTGAGGTCCAGGGCGCTTCCCTGGGCCGCGGCCAGGGTGAGGATCTCCAAAATGCTCTTGGCGTCCACTTCCTGGTCCTGGCAGACGATGGAGATGGAGGCCTTGAAGTTCTGGGCGGTCTGGGCCAGCTTCCCGGCCGGACGCGCGTGCAGCCCGAGCTGGTTGGTCACCACCACCCGCCGGGTCACCTCGCCCGGCAGAGCTGCCTCGGCGTCCCTCGCCTCGTTCATCTCACCCATAGCATCCCGCTTGATCAAAACGGCCAGCCGCCGAGGGATTCGGCGACCACCGGATAAAGGGCCCAGAGCGCGGCCAGGGCCACCGCCGGAATGGTTCGGGGCAGGTGGAACCGCTGCACGAGCCGGGCTGTCACGGCGAGGCCGAGCATGCCCGCCAGCCATCCCTGCCAGGCCACGGGCTTGGGCCACACCAGAATCCAGAACCAGAGCAAAAGGGCCGCGTTGGCGTACTTGATGCGCTGTCCCCAGTTGATGAGGTCCCAGCGCTTGAGGCTCTCCAGGAAGAGGAAGCCGCCGCGCAGTCCGCGCCAGAAAGTATACACCTTGAACACCTGGAGACCAATGAAAAAAACGAGACCCTCGGCGAAGGCCGCCGCGGCGTGTCCGGCCAGGAGCAGGCAGGCCGTGGACAGGGCCCAGTAGATGAGCAGGCTGCCCGCGAAGACCGAATCGCCGATGGCCGAGAGGGTGTAGGTGGTCCGGTCCTTGACCTTCTCCAGCATGGCCGGGGGGAAGGCCCCGGCGGCGATGCGCTGCTCCGTGGAGAGGAAGATGCCCACCAGGCAGGGGGCCCAGAAGGGGTGGGAGTTGTAGTGGCGCACGTAGCGCTTCACGGCCTGCCGGAAGCGGGCCGGATCCTCGTGGATGGCGGCCAGCCCGGGGAGCATGGCGTAGACCAGTCCGATGTTCTGCATGCCCCTGGGGTTGAAGTTGGCCCCCACCAGGTAGCAGCGCAAGAATGACCGGATCACGGCCTTGGTCAGCCTGTCCGCGGGCATGAACCTCCTCCGGGGGGCGCGGCGTCCCCGTCTCCCGGCAGCAGCCTACACCGGGAGAGCAGCCGGTAGCAAGCCACGGCGGCCACGATCTTCAGGCAGTCCCAAGGCAGGAAGGGGGCCAGCCCCAGGACCAGGGCCCGGGTCCAGTCCGTGTCCAGGACGTGGCGCAGCCAGAGCACTCCCGGGACGTAGGCCGCGACCAGGGCCGGAATCCCGAAGCCCAGGCCCCTGATCCAGGTCAGGGCGCGGCCGCGTCCGCCCGTGGCCAGGCCCGTGATCCAGGCGGAGAGGACGAAGCCCAGGAGATAGCCGCCCGTGGGGCCCAGGAGCTGGGCCGGTCCCGAGCGTCCGCCCGCGAACACCGGCAGGCCGATGACCCCGGCCAGGATGTAGAGCAGGACGCAGAGCGCGCCCCGGCGCGGGCCCAGGGCGTATCCGGCCAGGAAGACGAACAGCGGCTGGAGCGACACCGGCACCGGCCCGATGGGCGCCACGATCCAGGCCCCGGCGGCCACGGAGGCGGCCAGGAGCGCGGTCCAGACCAGCCGGTGCAGCGGGGCCAGGGGGTTCACGCCGCGTCCTCCGGCGTCTCCAGGCGCAGGCCCAGGGCGGCCGCCGCCTGCCGGTCCCGCTCCGGGCTCCCGCCCGGGGTGGTCAGGTAGTCCCCGATCATCAGGCCGTCGGCCCCGGAGCGGAGCACGGCCTCGCGGTCGGCCCCGAACACGGCGGGCCTGCCGCCGCAGACGCGCAGGTGCGCGCCGGGCAGGAGGAAGCGGTACAGGGCCAGGATCTTCAGGGCCTCGGTCCGGAAGAGGATCGGCCGGTCGGCCATGCGCGTGCCCGGAATGGGTGTGAGGAAATTCATGGGCACCGAGGCCACGCCCAGGCGGGACAGGGACAGGGCCAGGTCCACCCGGTCGTCCCAGGACTCGCCCAGGCCGAAGAGCCCGCCGGAACAGACGGCGAGCCCGGCGGCCACGGCCTGGTGCACGGCCAGGGCGTCGTCCTCCCAGGCGTGGGTGGTGCAGATGTTCGGAAAGAAGTCCTGGGACGTCTCCAGGTTGTGGTGGTAGCCCGCGAGCCCGGCGGCCTGGAGGCGCTCGATCTGCCCGCCGTCCAGGATGCCGGGCGAGACGTCGGCCAGGACGCCCTCGGCCCGGACCGCGGCCACGGCCTCCACGAGCCGCTCGAAGTCCCCGCCGCGCGGGGCGAGCCCGCTGGTCACGATGCCCAGGCGGCAGGCACCGGCCTGGCGGGCCCGGCGCGCGGCGGCCACGATCTCCGGCAGGGGCAGGAAGTCGTGCACCGGGGCGTCGGTCGCATGGTGGCCGGACTGGGCGCAGAAGGCGCAGTTCTCGGAACAGCGCCCGCTCTTGGCGTTGACGATGGCGCAGAAGGAGACGGTGTCGCCCAGGAAACGTCGCCGCACGCGCTGGGCGGCGGCCGAGAGGGCGGGAACGTCCTCGTCCGGGGCCCCGGTCACGGCCCGCAGGCCGGCGTCGGACAAGGCGCGGCCGTTCAGCACGGCCTCGGCGATCTGATCAAAGCGGTTCATCGGGCATGTCCTGGCGGCGATTTGGGGTGCGCGCCGCGAGGGCGGAGTCTCTCACAGGGGGCTTTCCGCGTCCAGGCCCGGCCCGGCGACGGGGGCGGCTGGGTATTTTGGAAAAGGGGGTTGCCTCCCTGGGTGAAAAGGCGTAGTCCGGGAGTGAGTGTTACGAAATATTAAATTATTCACATGATTCAATCACTAAAGATGACTAAAATATTTGTATTAAGCTGAGTGGTGTGTAAATCGTAACACGAATAGGGTGCGGGCACTGGCCGGGGACGGGCCCCGGACGGTCGGAAACCGGCCGGCCGCAAGGCCGCCCGGTTCTCCCCGCCGCGCCGGAACGGGAACGCGGCCCGGCCGGGACACGGGCGAAGGCCGCGAGGGACAACGGAGGCTTCAGATGAACGACGCGACGCGGGCGGACTGGGTGGACGAGGAGCGGATCGCCAAGGCCATGCGGGCCGGGGACGAGGCTCCCAAGGGCAAGGTCCGGGAGATTCTGCTCAAGGCCCTGGACATGCAGGGCTTGGACTTGGACGACGTGGCCGTGCTTGCGGCGATCCGGGACGAGACCCTGTTGCGCGAGCTGTTCCAGACGGCCCGCAAGGTCAAGGAGGAGATCTACGGGCGGCGGCTCGTGCTCTTCGCGCCCCTGTACATCTCCAACCTGTGCAGGAACGAGTGCCTGTACTGCGCCTTCCGGGCCTCCAACAAGGAACTCAAGCGCCGCGCCCTGAGCCAGGAGGAGATCGCCGAGGAGACGCGGATCATCATCCGCCAGGGCCACAAGCGCATCCTCCTGGTGGCGGGCGAGTCCTACCCGGAGAAGAAGGGCTTCGACTACGTGCTGGAGTCCATCGCCACCTGCTACGCCACCAAGGAGGGCCCGGGCGAGATCCGGCGCATGAACGTCAACGTCGCGCCCCTGACCGAGGCCCAGTTCCGCGACCTGAAGGCCACGGGCATCGGCACCTACCAGGTCTTCCAGGAGACCTATCACCGCGACACCTACGCCAAGGTGCACAAGACCGGGCCCAAGACCGACTTCGACTGGCGCGCCACGGCCATGGACCGGGCCATGCGCGCGGGAATCGACGACGTGGGCGTGGGCGTGCTTTTCGGCCTGTATGACTGGCGCTTCGAGATGATGGCCCTCATGCAGCACATCGCCCACCTGGAGAAGGAGTTCGGCGTGGGCTGCCACACCATCAGCGTGCCGCGCATCGAGCCCGCCTCGGGTTCGGACATGGCCTCGGCCCCGCCGCACGCGGTGAGCGACGACGACTTCCGCAAGATCGTGGCCATCCTGCGCCTGGCCGTGCCCTACACCGGCATGATCATGTCCACCCGCGAGAACGCGGACATGCGCCGCGAGACCCTGGCCCTGGGCGTGTCCCAGATCTCGGCGGGCAGCCGGACCAACCCCGGCGGCTACGCCGAGGACGAGCAGTTCGACGCCAGCCAGTTCCAGCTGGGCGACCACCGCTCCCTGGCCGAGGTCATCGCCGACGTCTCCGAACTGGGCTACATCCCCTCCTTCTGCACCGGCTGCTACCGCCTGGGCCGCACGGGCCAGGACTTCATGGACATGGCCAAGCCCGGGCTCATCAAGGAGAAGTGCGGGCCCAACGCCCTGTCCACCTTCCAGGAGTACCTGCGCGACTACGCCCCGGTGGACCTGGGCCGCATCGGCGAGCGGGCCATCGGCCGCGAGCTGGAGGACATGGCCCCCAAGACCCGGCGGGTGGCCGAGCGCATGCTGGAGAAGGTGCGCGAGGGGCGGAGCGATGTGTTCTGTTGACGCCGTCAAGCGAGGGGAGGCCTGCGGGCCTCCCCCGTCCACGCGCGTGGAGCGCGACGCCCTGGGCGAGCGGGAGATTCCGGCCGGGGTCTATTGGGGCGTGCACACGGCCCGGGCCCTGGAGAACTTTCCCCTGAGCGGGCGGCCGCCGCATCCGGCCCTGGTGGCGGCCCTGGCCCAGGTGAAGCTGGCCTGCGCCCGGGCCAACGCCGAGCTGGGATATCTGCCCGCGCCCGTGGCCGAGGCCGTGGCCCTGGCCTGCGGCGAGGTCCTGGACGGCAACCTGGGCCGGGCCGTGGTGGTGGACGCGCTGCAGGGCGGCGCGGGAACCTCCACGAACATGAACCTGAACGAGGTGCTGGCCAACCGCGCCGAGGAGATCCTCGGCGGGCGGAAGGGCGAGTACGCCCTGGTCCACCCGCTGCGACACGTGAACCTGCACCAGTCCACCAACGACGTCTATCCCACGGCGGTGCGGCTGGCGGCCATCGGGCTCCTGCGGGAGCTGGAGCGGGCGGTGGCCGGGCTCCAGGCCGCCTTCCAGGAGAAGGAGGCGGAGTTCCGCGATGTGCTCAAGGTGGGCCGCACCCAGCTCCAGGACGCCGTGCCCCTGACCCTGGGCGCGGAGTGCTCCGCCTGGGCCGAGGCCCTGTCCCGCGACCGTTGGCGGGTGTTCAAGTGCGAGGAGCGGCTGCGGGTGGTCAACCTGGGCGGCACGGCCGTGGGCACCGGGCTCACCGCGCCCAGGGACTACATCTTCCTGGTGGTGGAGAAGCTGCGCGAGATCACGGGCCTGGGCCTGTCCCGGGCCGAGAACCTGGTGGACGCCACCCAGAACGCCGACGCCTTCGTGGAGGTCTCGGGCATTCTCAAGGCTCACGCCGTGAACCTGTTCAAGATTTCCTCGGACCTGCGGCTGCTCGGCTCCGGCCCCCGGGCGGGTCTGGGCGAGGTGCGGCTGCCCCCGGTGCAGGCCGGGTCGAGCCTCATGCCCGGCAAGGTCAACCCGGTGATCTGCGAGGCCGTGGGTCAGGCCGCGTTGCGGGTCCTGGCCGAGGACCAGGCCGTGACCCAGGCCGCCCAGCTCGGCCAACTGGAGCTGAACGCCTTCATGCCCCTGCTGGCCGAGGCCCTGCTCGGCGGCCTGAGCCTGCTCGCCCGCGCCGACGCGCTCTTTCGCGAGCGCTGCGTGGCCGGGCTCGGCGCGGACCGGGAGGCCTGCGCCGCGCACCTGGAGCGCTCCCAGGCCCTGGCCACGGCCCTGGTGCCGCGCCTGGGCTACGATCTGGCCGGGGAGATCGCGGTCCAGTCCCGGGACTCGGGCCAAGGCGTGCGCGAGGTGATCCTGGCGCGCGGCCTGCTGGAGCCCGGGGAGCTGGACCGCCTGCTTTCGGCGGAGGCCATGACCGCCCTGGGGCGCCGCTGATGGGCCCCGCGTGTCTCCTGGAGTCCCCGGCGGTCCTGAACCGGGCGCGCATTCTCGACGGCCTGCTGGCCCCGGACCCCGGGCCCCTGTTCAGCGCGGCCGACGCCGTGCGCCTGCGGGTCAAGGGCAGCGGCGTGTTCCTGCGCGGGATCATCGAGTTCTCCAGCCACTGCGTCCGCAACTGCCTCTATTGCGGTCTGCGCCGGGCCAACACGCGGGCCGCGCGCTATCGCCTGGATCCGGACACCGTGGTCCGGCTGGCCGTGGGCATCGCGGCCCGGGGCATCGGCACGGTGGTGCTCCAGTCGGGCGACGACCTGGACTACCCGGCGGCGGAGATCGCCCGCATGGTGCGCGAGATCAAGCGCCGGGCGGACATGGCCGTGGTGCTCAGCGTGGGCGAGCGGGAGCCCAGGGAATACGCGCTCTGGCGCGAGGCCGGGGCCGACCGCTACCTCATGAAGCACGAGACCTCGAACCCCGGACTCTACGCCCTGCTCCATCCGGGCCGGACCCTGGCCCAGCGGCTCTCGGCCCTGCGCACGCTCAAGTCCCTGGGCTACGAGATCGGCACGGGCTTCATCATCGGCCTGCCCGGCCAGACCCCGGAAATCCTGGCCGAGGACGTGCTCCTGGCGCGCGAGCTGGGCGCGGACATGTGCGGGGTGGGGCCCTTCGTGCCCCAGTCCCGCACGCCCCTGGCCGCCGAGCCGCCGGGCAGTCCGGAGCGCACGCTGCGGGTGGTGGCCTTGCTGCGGCTGGCCTCGCCCGGGCTGAACCTCCCGGCCACCACGGCCCTGGCCACCCTGGACCCGGCGGCGGGCCAGACCCGGGCGCTCCGGGCCGGGGCCAACGTGATCATGCCCAGCTTCACGCCCACGGAAGCGCGGGCCAAGTACCGCATCTACGACAACAAGGCCGAGGTGGACCTGGCCGCGGCTCTCGACGCGGCCACGGCCGCCGGGCGCTGCGTGGTCAGGGACGGAAAAGTGAGGATCGGATGAACGAGGCTCCCAAGGGATTGCGGCTGCACATCGGCATCTACGGCCGCCGCAACGTCGGCAAGTCGTCGCTGCTGAACGCCCTGTCCGGGCAGGACGCGGCCATCGTCTCGGACACCCCGGGCACCACCACGGACCCGGTGGAGAAGACCCAGGAACTCGCGCCCCTGGGGCCGGTGGTCTTCATCGACACGGCCGGGATCGACGACGAGGGCGACCTGGGCGCGCTGCGCGCGGAGCGGACCATGAAGGCCCTGGAGCGCACGGACGTGGCCCTGCTGGTGGCCGAGGCGGAACGCTGGAGCGCCTACGAGGAGGGGCTCGTCTCGGTCCTGTCCGAGCGCAAGATTCCCTTCGCCGTGGTCTTCAACAAGGACGACCTGGCCGCGCCTCCGGCGGAGCGCGTGGCCGCCCTGGAACAGGCCGGGGTCAGGACCATCCGGACCTCGGCGGCCCAGGGCCGGGGCATCGGCCTGGTCAAGGAGGCCCTGGCCGGGCTGGCCCCGGAGGACTGGTTCCAGGAGCCCCGGCTCCTGGGCGACCTGCTGCCCGCCGGGGAGCTGGCCGTGCTCGTGGTGCCCATCGACCTGGGCGCGCCCAAGGGCCGTCTCATCCTGCCCCAGGTCCAGGCCATCCGCGACATCCTGGACAGCGACGCGGCCTGCATGGTGGTCAAGGAGCGCGAGCTGCGCGACGCCCTGGAGCGGCTGAACCGCAAGCCCCGGATCGTGGTCTGCGACTCCCAGGTGGTGCTCAAGGCCGCCGGCGACACCCCGCCGGACGTGCTCCTGACGACCTTCTCCATCCTCATGGCCCGTTTCAAGGGCGACCTGGCCCGGCTGGCGCGCGGCGCGGCTGCCATCGAGAAGCTGCGGCCCGGCGACCGGGTGCTGGTGGCCGAGGCCTGCTCGCACCACCCCCTGGCCGACGACATCGGCCGGATCAAGATTCCACGCTGGCTGCGGCAGTACGCGGGCGGGGACATCGAGGTCGTCAACGTGGCGGGCCGGGACTTCCCGGAGGACCTGGAGCGGTACCGGCTGGTGGTGCATTGCGGGGCCTGCGTGGCCAACCGCAGGCAGATGCTCACCCGCATCCAGCGGGCCGAGGGCCTGGGCGTGCCGATCACCAACTACGGCCTGGCCATCTCCTACGTGCAGGGCGTGCTGCCGCGCGTGCTGGACCCCTTCCCGGCGGCCCGGGAGGCCTTCCTGGAGGCCCGGCGCGCGGCGCGTTGAGCGGCGTCAGTCTTCGCGCAGGGCGCTCAGTTTTTCGTAGGCTTCCTTGGCGCTCCAGCCCGGGGCCCGGGACGCGGCGCGGCGGGCCACCTCGCGGGGCTTGCCTCCGCGCGCGGATTCCTCGCGCAGCAGGTCCAACAGGGCCTCCTCGGTCAGCCGGGCCGGGGTCTCGGGCGGGCCCACCACCACGGTGATCTCGCCCAGGAATTCCTCGGGCAGGGCGTCCAGGGCGTCCAGGCGGCCCTGGATGAACTCCTCGAACTCCTTGGTCAGTTCGCGGGCCACGCAGAACTCCCGGGGGCCGAGGACCTCGGCGGCCAGGGCCAGGGTGGCGGCGAGCCGGGTCTTGCGCTCGAAGAAGACCAGGGTGGCGGGCAGGGCGGCGTAGGTCTCCAGCAGGCGGCGGATGTCGCCGTCCTTGCGCGGCAGGAAGCCGAGAAAGACGAAGGGCAGGGGCGGCAGGCCGCAGGCCGAGAGCGCGGCGATGGGGGCCGAGGGCCCGGGCACGGGCGACACCGGCACCCCGGCGGCGCGGCAGGCGCGCACGAGGCGGTAGCCCGGATCCGAGAGGAGCGGGGTGCCCGCGTCCGAGACCAGGGCCACGCTCCGGCCCTCGGACAGGGCGGCCAGGACCTGCTCCACGCGGGCCTCCTCGTTGTGCTCGAAGAGGCTCAGGAAACCCTTGGAGGGCAGGCCCAGGCGCTGGAACAGGAGCCCGGCGCGGCGGGTGTCCTCGGCCAGGACCAGGTCCGCCGAGGCCAGGACCTCGCGGGCCCGGGGCGAGAGGTCACCAAGGTTGCCAAGCGGCGTGGCCACCACCCATAGCCGGGCTGAAGGCGTCGCGCACATGCTCGATCTCCTCCCCATCCGCCGTGACGCGCACGCAGACCACGTCGAAGCGGCAGGGGCTGTCCCAGAGTTTCTTCTTGCTCAGGTACTGCGCGGCGGCCGTGCCGAGCTTGGCCTGCTTGCGGCCGTCCACGGCCTCGGCCGGGGACGCCAGCGAACCGGGGCCGCGCGTCTTGACCTCCACGAACACGAGGGTGTCGCCCTCGCGGCAGACCATGTCAAGCTCCCACTGCTTCCAGCGCCAGTTGCGTTCGAGCACGGCCAGCCCGGCCCGCTCCAGGAAGCGGGCGGCGGCCGCCTCGCCGCGCGCGCCGAGGGTCAGATGGGCAGGCGTGCCTGCGGGCATGTCGCCCCCTTGCGCTGTTCGTCGGGCAGCACGCCCCGGAAGGTGAGCCGGTGGGCCGGGCAGGGCCCCAGGCGGAGCAGGGCCTCGCGGTGGACCGCCGTGCCGTAGCCCTTGTGCTCGGCCAGCCCGTAGCCCGGAAAGCGCCGGTCCAGGGCCGCGAGCATGTGGTCGCGGGTGGTCTTGGCCAGGATCGAGGCCGCCGAGATGGCCGCGAAGCGGGCGTCGCCGCCCACCTTCGCGCGCTGGGCCGGGGCGTCGTCCAGCAGGTGCGGCGGGATGGTCTTGTCGCCGTCCACGAGCAGGAGCCGGGGCCGGAGCCGCAGGCGGCGCACGGCGCGGCTCATGGCCAGGAAGGTGGCCTGGAGGATGTTCACGGCGTCGATCTCGCGGGGGCGGGCCAGGGCCACGGCCCAGGCCAGGGCCTGGGCGCGGATGCGCGGGGCCAGCGTCTCGCGGGCGAGCTCGGAGAGGACCTTGGAGTCGTTCAGCCCGGGCAGGTCGAAGGAATCGGGCAGGATCACCGCCGCGGCCACCACGGGCCCGGCCAGACAGCCCCGGCCGGCCTCGTCCACTCCGGCCGTCTCGGCGGCGGCTGGTCCGGCGTGCTCGTGCAGGAAAAGCTGGGGCATGGGGTCTCCGGCGGTTGGAATCCTGGCTGCGCGGCCGGTTCCGGTTCCCGCGCGGGGCGGTTGGGCCGGAATCCGGGCCACAGGGGGGCCGGACGGAAAGGCGGAAGGGGGAAGGCGTTCCTGGGAAAAAGTCCGGGAAGGGCCCGAGGTCTGGACCCCTCCCGGACGAAACTCCCCGGGATTACTCCCAGATCTGCTTGGACTTGATGCGCGAGGCCTTGCCCTTGAGTTCGCGCAGGTAGTAGAGGCGGCTCCGGCGGACCTTGCCCTCGGAAACCACCTCGACCCGCTCGATGAAGGGCGAGTGGAAGGGGAACACGCGCTCGACGCCCACGCCGTCCGACATCTTGCGCACGGTGAAGGTGGAGCCGACACCGCCGCGGTGCACGCGGATGATCACACCCTGGAAGACCTGGATGCGCTCTTTCTCGCCCTCGATGATGCGCAGGTGGACCTTGACGGTGTCCCCGGCCTTGACCGCCGGGATGTCCAGGCGCATCTGCTCGGCTTCGATGTTCTTCAGGATGGCGTTCATGTCTTGATCTCCTTGTTCGGGAAAACCCGATTTCTTCTCAATATGCATCGCCCAGGAGGCGGTCCACGGTGATGCCCAGGGCCGCCCGCACGGGCAGGTGGTTGTATCCCCCCAGGAAGCGGATCGGCGCGAGCCGCGCGTCCGCCAGTCCCAAGGCCTCCGGGGCCAGGCCCGATCCCGTTCCGAAGAGCAGGAGCACGGGGCCTTGGGCCAGCCGTTCCCGCACCTCGCCGGGGCCGATCATGGGCGGCCCGCCGCGCTCGAAGCGCGCGCTGGTGGCCAGCACGAAGGGCCGTTTTCCGGCCCGCCGGGCCACGTCCTCCACGGCCTCGGCGATGCCCGCGAGCACCTCCGTCCGTTCCAGGGCCTCGGCCCGGTCCGGGTTGGCCGCGCCTCCCGGTCCCTCGGTCCAGTGTCCCAGAAGGGTCCTCGCCAGCCGCCGCTGGTCCTCCAGCGGGGTGAGCACATAGGCCCCTCCCAGATCATAGGAGCGGGAAACGCGGGACATATCGTGAACGTCGAGATTTGTCAAAGAGACAGTGACGGTTTCTCCGGCTCGGTTCTTCACCGGGTGGTGGCAGAGCCCCAGGTAGAGGCAGCGGCCGAGCCCGGAATGCGGCCGACGGCGCAGGAATTCCGCGTCCGGCCGGGTCAGGGGCGCGCCGGAGAGAAGTTCCGGCCGCTGCCGGAGCGTGGTGGCCAGGGACTGCTCCCGACGCCAGGTTTCGATGCGGGCGTGGTCGCCGGAGAGGAGCACCTCGGGCACGGACAGGCCCTCGAAGACCTCGGGCCGGGTGTAGTGCGGATATTCCAGGAGCCCGGCGGAAAAGCTCTCCTCGGTCCCGGACTCCTCCTTGCCCATGAACCCGGGCAGGAGACGGCCCACGGCCTCCAGCAGGCAGAGGGCCCCGGACTCGCCGCCGGTGAGCACGAAGTCGCCCACGCTCACGGGCTCCACGGGGAACAGCTCCATGATCCGCTCGTCCAGGCCCTCGTAGCGGCCGCAGATGAGCGTCAGGTCGTCGCCCCCGGCGGCCAGCTCCCGGGCCAGGGCCTGGGTCAGCGGGCGGCCGCGCGGGGTGAGCAGGAGCATGCGCCCCGGGGCGTCGATGCTCCGCAGGGCCCGGGCCAGGGGATCGGCCTGCATGACCATGCCCGGCCCGCCGCCGTAGGGCCGGTCGTCCACGTGCCGGTGCTTGTTGGTGGAGAAGTCGCGCGGGTTGACCAGCTCGAAGTCCACGATGCCCGCCTCGCGCGCCTTGCCCATGAGCCCGGCGGACAGGGGGGAGTCGAAGAACTCCGGGAAGAGGGTCACGAGATGGAAACGCACGGCCAGGACTCCTGGTCAGCTATTCCTCATCATTTCTGATGATCAAAATTGTTTTTGTGGTGTTTGCTGTTATGCGGGGAGCATTATCAATGTCTAATGCTTCGCGGAGATCTTGAACGAGAGATTTCCTATTAACCTGATCATTCGCTATTGAATCAAGTACTCCAGCAAGCCAAATCCTGCTGTCGTAAGCGGCCCCATTTGTCATTGTGTCTGTCGAGGGATCAATGGGCGTCCCGATTTGAACGTTTATCAGCGAAGATATGAAGCCGTATGTACAGGCTGATATTTGATTTTCATTAAAAATGTATTGTGAACAAGGCCTAAATTTGTTTCCACAGCATTTCAGTGATGTTGTGAACACAACATATCGAGATGTAGTCTGTTGGTTTAGTGGGTTTATATTATCTGCTGCACAAAATATGATGTTATTATTATTATTATTTAGTTTTGAAAAAACAATGAATGCTCCAACAGTGCTACATATGGCATCTGATAAAATGTTTGGCGGTATGGAGTTATTATTTTTTACTGCCTTGATAGATGGTCTATATCTTAGCAAATACCACTGCTTCTTGTCAGCTTTAAATTGTATTGTATTAATACACTGCGGATGTTTATATTTTTTTTTGTCGTATTTAGCCTGCAAAAAAGCAATTCTAAGTTCAAATGCTGGCCTTTTTCTGTAGGATATTAATAATAAATCCGCAAGTTCACATCGCGCAGGAAGGCGCCCAAGCCAATTCGGCGCGGGATGGCTCACGGGATGAAAATCAACAAAACTTTTAGCACCATGATATATCTCAGCTGTTATATTGCACGAAACGCTGTTGATAGCTGTTTCTAGGTTCTTGAAACACGCAATCTCCTTATCGCAACTCCCTGAGTTAAATGCGTTGATAATCTTATTAATAATTGGTGTGCTCATTTTTTATCCGGGTCAGCGCGGGCGGTTGAGGATGGCCACCAGGGTCCCGTCCGCGCGCATCTCCGCCAGGGCCTTGTCGAAGGCGGGCATGAGCCCGGCCGCCGCGCCGTGGCGGTTCAGGTGCAGGTGGAAGGCGATCTCGTCCAGGAACACGCCGGGCACGCGCAGCACCTGGGCCGAGAGGCCCAGCCGGGCGGTCTGGAACTCCACCACCTCGGGCGCCTGGGCCATGACCTGGGCGTCGCCCCGGGCCAGGGCCGAAAGGGCCTCGGCCAGGTTGGGGTAGATGGTCAGGTCGAGGCCCGCCAGCCTGGCCTGGGACCAGGAGTCGTAGCGCGAGGCGCAGAGCTTGAGCCCCTTGAGCCCGTCCAGGCCGTGCGCGAGGCGCAGCTGCTGGATCAGGGGCTCGTAGCTCAGGCTCACGAAGAGGCCTATGGAGGTGGTCAGCACGGGCGCGGCGCTGTGCACGCTGAAGGCGTCGTAGTCCGGGGAGGGTACGGAGAGGAAGCCGTCGGCCCCCAATCCCTTGACCTTGGCCGCCACCTCGCCGCCGGGCAGGGCCTGGTGGCTGACCGTGACGCCCATGCGCCGGGCGGCCTCGTCCATGATGTCCGGCAGGATGCCCGCGACCTGGCCCTGGCTGGTCCAGGAGAAGGGCGCGAAGCCCTCGGCGTAGACCATGCGCAGCGCGGCCTGTTGGGCCCGGGCCGGGACGGCCGGGAGCAGCAGCAGCGCCAGGAGGAGGACGACGGTTTTCACTGCTGGTCCTTGATGTACAGGTCCAGGAGTCCCTCGGGCGGTTCCACCACCGCGACGCGGGCGTCCAGGTCGATGTCCAGGACGAACTCCGGGGTGGCGGGCAGCAGGATCTCGCGGCCCTCGGGGTCGCGGATCGCCCAGGTCTCCTGCCCGCCCGCGAAGAGGAAGCCCGTCAGCTCGCCGAGCGGGCGGCCGTCCGGCAGGCGCACGGCCAGGCCCTCCAACTCGTGGAGGTAGACTTCGTCCTCTTCTGGTTCAGGGAGGTCGGCGGCCGCCACGGCCACTTCCAGACCGCGCAGGGCATCGGCCGCGTCGCGGTCCGAGACGCCCCGCAGGGTCAGGAGCATCCGGCCCTGGTGGGGCCGGGAGCCGAGCACGGCGTATTCCCTGGCGCGGCCGCCGGGACGGCGCAAAAACACCCGTCCCGCTTCCTCGAAGAGAAAAGGGGAGTCCGCATGGCAATCAATGCAGAGCTCCCCCCGGACTCCGTGGGGCTTGACGACCGCCCCCACGGCCACGAGGCGGTCGCCGGGGGCTGTGGCGGACATGGGTCGCTATTCCAGAATTTCCAGGACCGAGCGTTTTCGGGCCTTGGTGGACGCGGCGCCCAGCAGGGTGCGCATGGCGCGGGCCGTGCGGCCCTGCTTGCCGATGACCTTGCCCAGGTCTTCCTTGGCCACCTTCAGCTCAATCACGGAGGTCTGCTCGCCTTCCACTTCCGAGACGTGGACCTGATCCGGGTTATCCACGAGGGACTTGGCGATGAATTCGATCATTTCCCTGAGCATGAGCTTCACCTCCGCTTGAGTGCCCGCGCGCGGACCCGTGTGGATCGCGCCTGCCGTATGAACCGGGCCGGGCCCGGAGCGTTGGGGGCCCGGCTACTTCTGGACTTTCTTCAGGAGCGTGCGCACGGAGTCGGAACAGGTGGCGCCCTGCTTGGACCAGTATTCCAGGCGCTCGGCGTTCACGGTGATCTCGGCGGGCTCCACCATGGGATTGTAGTGGCCGATGTACTCCAGGGCGCGGCCGTCGCGGCGGGTGGCGCTGTCCAGGGCCACGATGCGGTAGAACGGACGCTTCTTGGAGCCCATGCGGGTCAGTCGAATCTTCAGGGCCATACTGTCTTTTCCCCCATATTTGAGTTGATTACGGTTTCTTTCCAAAAAAGGCAAGACGCTTCTTGCCTTGGGAATCAGCGCTTTTTGCGCTGTTTCTTCAAGAGTTTCTTCTTCTTGCGCTCGGCCAGGGTCTTTTTCGAGAGTTTGCGCGCTCCGCTCTCGCCGCCCGCCCCGGGCATCCCGGGTCCTCCGGGCACGCCGCCCGGCATTCCGGGCATCCCCGGCATGCCGCCGGGCATGGCGGGCATTCCGGCGGGCATCTTCATGCCCTTGGGCATCTGGGGCATGCCCTTGACCTTCTTGCCGCCCATGACCTGGCTCATCATCTTGCTCATCTGCTCGAAATTCTTCACCAGGGCGTTGACCTCGGCCACGCTCACGCCCGAGCCCAGGGCGATGCGCTCCTTGCGGCTCGGGTTCAGGAGCTTGGGCTGGCGGCGCTCCTTCATGGTCATGGAGTTGATGATCGCCTCGGTGCGCGCCAGGTCCTTCTCGTGGTCCTTGGCCTCGGCCAGCTTCTTGACCATCCCGCCCATGCCGGGAATGAGCTTGAGCAGGCCCTCCAGGGAGCCGAGCTTCTTGATCTTGCGCATCTGCTCGCGGAAGTCCTCGAAGTCGAACTGCGCCTTGGCCATCTTCTCGGCCACGCGCTGGGACTCCTCGGCGTCGAACTCGTCCTGGGCCTTCTCGATGAGCGTGAGCATGTCGCCCATGCCCAGGATGCGCGAGGCCGCCCGATCCGGGTGGAACAGCTCCAGGTCGGAAATCTTTTCGCCCATGCCCACGAACTTCACCGGCTTGCCGGTGACGCTCTTGATGGACAGGGCCGCGCCGCCGCGGGCGTCGCCGTCCATCTTGGTCAGGACCACGCCGCTGACGTCCAGGCGCTCGTTGAAGCTCTGGGCCACGGTCACGGCGTCCTGGCCGGTCATGGCGTCGGCCACGAAGAGGATCTCGCGCGGCTTGCAGGCGGCCTTGATGGCCGAGAGCTCCTCCATGAGGGGCTCGTCGATGTGCAGGCGTCCGGCGGTGTCCAGGAGCACGGCGTTGCAGCCCGCCTCGGCGGCCTTGGCGAGCGCGTCGCGGCAGATGTCCACCGGGTTCATGCCCGGTTCGCTCGGATAGGCGGGCACGCCGATCTGCTTGGCCAGGGTGTGCAGCTGCTCGATGGCCGCGGGGCGGTAGACGTCGGCCGGGACGAGGTAGGGGACGAGCTTCTGCTTGCGCAGCCAGACCGCCAGCTTGGCCGCCGAGGTGGTCTTGCCCGAGCCCTGCAGGCCCACGACCATGATCACCAGGGGCTTGACCCCGGCGATGGAGAGTCCGGTCTGCTCGCCGCCCAGCAGCTCCACGAGGCCGTCGTGGACGATCTTGACCACCTGCTGGCCGGGGGTCAGGCTCTTGAGCACGTCCTGGCCCAGGGCGCGCTCCTTCACCTGGTCGACGAAGTCCTTGACGACCTTGAAGTTGACGTCGGCCTCCAGGAGCGCCAGGCGCACCTCGCGCAGGCCCTCCTGGATGTTGGATTCGTCAAGCCGGGCCTGTCCCCGGATTTTCTTGAACGCCTGGCTCAGGCGGTCACTCAGACTGTCGAACAAGCGTCTTCCTCCGCGTGGCGGGCGGATGCGGTTTCCAGGCTCCTCCCTGTCGAGGAGCGCGGATAAAGGGACTGTGTATTAAAGGGGAACGCCGGGCAAGTCAAGCCGGGGAGTCAGCCCCCGCGCGGGCCCGCCGCGCGCCGTTTGCGCGGGATGGTCACGGTCAGGAGCCCGTCCTTGAGCGCGGCGCTCACGGCCTCGGGGTCGGCGTCCGGGGGCAGGGCGAAGGCCCGGGCGAAGGGGCCCTGGGGCCGCTCCACGGCGTGGAACGCCGTGCCCGGGAAGTCGCGTTCCGGGGGCCGCCTGCCGCTGATGCGCAACTCGCGGCCCACGGCCTCCAGGACCACGTTCTCCAGGGGAACGCCGGGCAGCTCCACGCGCAGCACGTAGGCCGAGGGGGTCTCCAGCACGTCCGCGGCCGGGGACCAGAGGCAGCCCCGGCGCGCCTCGGCGCCGGACTCGCCCCACAGGCGGTCCATGTACGCGCGCATGGCCTCCAGATCGGCCCATGGGTTCCACTTGAACATACGTTCCCCGGTTTTCGAAATCCTTAATCTATAGTATGGTGACTTGCAATTCCCCGTGAGCCGCCGCGTTCGAGGCCCGTTCCGAAGAAAAATTAAAAATAGTTCCTATTCCTACTTGTGGACCGGGGGCGCTTTGGCTACAGTGGGCCGAAATCGACGGATGACGAGCGCTGAAAGGAGAAACAGGGAGAGGTAGTATGGACGCGATTCTGCTTTCGCGGCTGCAATTCGCCGCCGCCACCATGTTCCACTTCATCTTCGTGCCGCTCACGCTGGGGCTCTCGGTCCTCATCGCGGGCATGGAGACGGCCTACGTGCGCACGGGCAAGGAACTCTACCTGCGCATGGCCAAGTTCTGGGGCAAGCTGTTCCTGATCAACTTCGTGCTGGGCGTGGTCACGGGCATCACCCTGGAGTTCCAGTTCGGCACCAACTGGTCGCGCTACTCGGCCTACGTGGGCGACATCTTCGGCTCGCTGCTGGCCATCGAGGCCACGGCGGCCTTCTTCCTGGAGTCCACCTTCATCGGGGTCTGGGTCTTCGGCTGGAAGAAGCTCTCGCCCAAGGCCCACGCCATCGTCGCCTGGCTCGTGGCCGGGGCGGGCAACCTCTCGGCGGTCTGGATCCTCATCGCCAACGGCTTCATGCAGAACCCGCTGGGCTACGTGATCCGCAACGGCCGCGCCGAGCTGAACGACTTCATGGCCGTGGTCCTGAACCCCTTCGCCTGGCAGCAGTTCGCGCACACCATCCTGGGAGCCTTCTGCGTGGCCGGGTTCTTCGTCCTGGGCATCTCGGCCTGGCACCTGGCCCGCAAGTCCCACGAGGAATTCTTCAACGCCTCCCTGCGCATCGGCGCGGGCGTGGCCCTGGCGGCCAGCATCCTGGTGGCGGTGCAGGGGCACTTCCACGGCAACGAGGTGGCCCGCGTCCAGCCGGTCAAGCTGGCGGCCATGGAGTCCCACTGGGAGACCCGGGCCAACGCGCCCATGTACCTCCTGCAGATTCCCGGCGAGAACGGCAACGTGCTGGAGGCCCTGCCCGTGCCCTCGCTGCTGAGCATCCTGGCCTACAACGACCCGAACGCCGTGGTGAAGGGCCTGAACGACGTCCCGGCCGCGGACCGGCCGCCGGTGGCGATCACCTTCTGGGCCTTCCGGGCCATGGTCGGCATCGGCACGATCATGCCGCTCATCGCGCTTTTCGCCTGGGTCAAGCGCCGCGACATCGGCAAGTACCCCTGGTTCCTGAAGCTCCTGCCCTGGGCCATCCCCTTGCCCTACCTGGGTCTCCAGGCGGGCTGGATCGTGGCCGAGGTGGGCCGCCAGCCGTGGATCGTCCACGGCCTGATGCGGACCTCGGACGCGGTCTCGCCCATCTCGGGCGGACAGGTGGGGTTCACCCTGGCGGCCATCATCGTCCTCTACACGCTGCTGGGCGCGGCCGGGTTCTTCCTGGCGGGCCGGGCCGTGAAGCAGGGACCGGACGCGGCGCGCTAGCCGCCCAAGGACAAGGAAAGGAGCGACATCATGTTGGAAACCATTTGGTTCCTTCTCTGGGGCGTGCTCTGGGCGGTCTATTTCGCCCTGGACGGATTCGACCTGGGCATGGGCATGCTCAAGCCCTTCCTGGCCCGCGACGAGTATGAGAAGCGGGTCATCTACAACGCCGCCGGTCCCTTCTGGGACGGCAACGAGGTCTGGCTCATCTCGGCCGGAGGCGTGACCTTCGCGGCCTTCCCCCTGGCCTACGCGGCCATGTTCAGCGGGCTCTACACCGCGCTCATGCTCCTGCTCTTCGCGCTCATCGTGCGCGGCGTGAGCTTCGAGTTCCGCTCCAAGGTGGACTCGCCCGGCTGGAAGGCGCTCTGGGACGGCTGCCAGGTGGCCGGCAGCTTCCTGCCCGCGCTGCTCCTGGGCGTGGCCTTCGCCAACATCTTCCAGGGCCTGCCCCTGGACCAGAACCAGGTCATGCACGGCGGCCTGCTCGACCTGCTCAACCCCTACGGCCTGGCCGGCGGCGTGCTCTTCGTGCTGCTCTTCCTGCTGCACGGCGCGCTCTGGCTCAGCATCAAGGCCGAGGGCGACCTGCGCGAACGCGCGGCCTCCACGGCGGCCAAGCTCTGGCCCGTGCTGGCGGCGGTGATCGTGGTCTTCCTGGCCTACACCTGGTTCGCCACCAAGCTCTTCACCAACTATATGGCCAATCCGGCCCTGTTCCTCATCCTGCTCGTGCCCGTGGGCGGGCTGGTGATGATCCGGGTCTGGCTGGCGGCGCGCCGCTTCTGGGCCGCCTGGGGGGCCTCGGCGGTGATGATCATCGGCGTGACCCTCTTCGCCGTGGTGGGCCTGTTCCCGGCCATCCTGCCCTCCAGCCTGAACCCGGCCTGGAGCCTGACGGCCACGGACGCGGGCATCAAGGCCTCGTCCAGCCCGCTGACCCTGGCGATCATGCTCGGCGTGGCCCTGGTCTTCGTGCCCATCGTCATCGGCTACCAGTTCTGGGTCTACAAGACCTTCAGCGCTCCCGTGACCCGGGAGGACCTGGAATACTGATTCTCCCCTCGCACTCTCTCCACCTCAAACAGGGAAGGCCCCCGGCGACGGTCGTCGGGGGCCTTCTCCATTCTGGAGGGAGGAGGGGAGGCGGCCTGTCGACGCCTCCCCTCCGCGAGGAGCGCCGGGAGGGTGCCCGGCTTGGCGAGGATCGTCGCGAACAGCGACGAGTCCCTTCTATTGAAATTGATTTTCAATGTCAACAAAAAGAAGAGGGAAAATCTTCGGCTCAGAACGAAGCGGCAGCGGCGGCGGCCGAGGACCAAGCCCACTGGAGGTTGAAGCCCCCCAGCCTGCCGGTCACGTCCAACGCCTCGCCCAGGAAAAAAAGGCCTGGAATCTTCCGGCACTCCATGGTCTTGGAGGAGATGTCCCGGGTGTCCACGCCCCCGGCCGTGACCTCGGCCTTGGCCAAGCCCTCGGTGCCGGAGGGGGTGGCCGTGAAGTTCTGGAAGGCACGGGCCGTCTCGGCCAACTCGGCGTTGGAGAGCTGGGCCAGGGGCCGCTCGGCCGGGCCGGGCGGAGCCAGCGCCGCCACGAGCCGGTCCGGCAGGAGACGGCGCAGGAAGGTTTTCGTCAGGCCCCGGAATTCCGCGCGGCCCTGGCGGAGCAAATCTTCCAGGTCGCGGCCGGGCAGGAAGTCCACGGCCACGTCCAGGCCGGGCCGCCAGAGGCAGGAGGCCTCCAGCACGGCCGGGCCGGACAGGCCCCGGTGGGTGAACAGCAGGCCGCCCAGGAAGGACCGGCCGCCGCAGGACACCCGGGCCTCGGCCGGGGAGAGCCCGGCCAGGTCGCGGCAGAGCCGGGCCTGGCCGCCGGAGAGGATCAGGGGAACCAGCGCGGGCCGGGGTTCGACCACGCCGAGGCCGAATTGGCGGGCCAGGCGGAAGGCCAGGTCCGAGGCTCCCAGATTGGGCCAGGACGGGCCGCCGCAGGCCACGGCCAATCTCGATGCCTGGAAGCTCCCGGCCCCGGCCTCCACGCGGAAGTGGGCCGGTCCCGCCACCGCGCGCACCGGGCAGTTCAGGACGATGCGCGCCCCGGCCTCGCGGCAGGCCGTCTCCAGGGCCTCGGCCAGCCGCCGCGCGCCCTGGACGCAGAACATCTGGCCCGGGGCCTTCTCCTCGAAGGCGAGCCCGAACTCCGCGAACGCGGCCAGGGCCTCGGCCGGGGTGAAGCGGGCCAGGGCGGACCTGCAGAAGTGCGGGTTGTCCGAGAAGTAGTCCTCGGGCCCGGCGGCCAGGTTGGTCAGGTTGCAGCGGCCGCCGCCCGAGGCGCGCAGCTTGCGGGCCGCCGTCGGGCCGTGCTCCAGCACGGCGACGGACAGGCCGCGCCGGGCGGCCAGGAGGGACGCGAAGAGGCCCGAGGCCCCGGCCCCGATGACGAGCAGGTCGAGCGGATCGGAGGAACGCATGGGACTCCGGTAGCGCGAATCGCCCCGGCGGGAAAGCCCCCTTCCCACGCGGCGGGGCGCTGCCGACTTCCGTGACGAAGGAGGCCGGTCGATCCGGCTGCCGCTTTCGAAGAGGGGGGGAGCCGGCGCGGTGGCGGCAGACGCTGGAGGCGTTCAGCCCCGCCCGGAGGCAGGGGGGCGGAATCGTTCGTACAGGGTGCCGATGGCCCAGCAGAACAGCCGGACGCCCAGGCAGGCCGCGAAGGCGTGCCGGAGCGGCGCTTGCCAGCATTCGCCGTCGCCCTGTCCGAGCAGCAGCCGCGCGCACAGCTCCGCGAAAAACACGAGCAGAAACGCGGCCCGCGGCAGCGGGTTTCCGCTTTCGAGCTCTAGGACGGAGAGCATGAGTGTCGTCGAACGGTCCGGCATCTTCATCTCATTTCCCTGGACTGGTCTGATTACATACGAGCTTCTGGAGAAGCCGCAAGCTCTTTTGGGCGGGCCCTGACCCCCACGGCGAGGCCTCTTCCAAGGCTGCAGGGGAAAGCCCCCTTCCCACGCGGCGGGGTTTCTGCTATGCCCGTGGCTCTGGGAGAGGATCGTTCCACACAAGCGAAGGAGACGCCGCCATGATGTCCACTTTCTGGTTCTTCCTGGGCCTGGCCTCGGTCATCGCCGCCCTGGTCATGATCAAGTGCTCCAGCCTGTCCGACAGCGAGTAGAGCGGGACAGACCCTTTTCAGCCCGAGCGGGGGGCGCGGTCCGGGTGACGGGCCGCGCCCTTCGCTTGTTTTGGGACGGGAATCAGGGGATCAGCCCGCGATCCCTGAGAAAGGCGGCCAGGGCCCGGGCCGCCACGGCATGGCCGTGGGCGTTCCAGTGTCCGTCGTGAGGAAAGGCGAAGGGCTGGTGCAGGTCGGCGAAATCGGCGGCGAACGCCGGGTGCAGATCCAGGAACGGAATGCCGCGCCGCGCGGCCGACTCGGCGGAGAGCCGGTTCAGGACCAGGGCGTCGGACGTGTCGGGATGCCCGGCCTCGATGGCCCCCCGGTCGCCGTCCATGAGCAGGACGAGCCGCGCGCCCTGCGCCCGGGCCGCCCGGTCCAGTTCGCCGAACAGGTAGTCCGTGGCCGCCCGGACGTCCGCCAGGCGTTCGGCCACGGCCCGGGGCGCCATGTTGGCCTGGAATATCTCGGGTTCCTTGCCCAGGATCAGGTCGCGCAGCGTTTGGAAGCCGAACTGGCGGCGGTGGCGCAGATAGCGCCAGAGGGCGCTTTCCCGCGCCAGTCCGTACCAGGGTCGGACGTAGGGCCGGATCGGCCGTTCGCCCAGGACCCGGCCGTCCTCCACGTCCAGCCGCAGCAGGGCTTGCTGGTGCACGCCGGGCGGCGGGATGAAGGATTCGAGGAAGTCGTTGTGCACGAGCAGGATCACGAGCACGTCCGGGGACCAGGCCGGGGTCTCGCGGCGGGCCAAGTGCACGTATTGCGACAGGGGGATGCCGGAGAGCCCGCAGCGCAGGACCTCGGTTCCGGGCGACAGCCGCTCCAGGTCCTCGGCCAGGCTCTGGTCCGCGTCCACCTGCAGGGCCTCGACATATGAGTCGCCGATCACCACGATGCGGGTTCCCGTCTTCGGCGCGAGGCTGTCCGCGCGCCCCGAGTTCCAGCCCTGGGCGTTGATCCGGTAGCTGGCACGGATTTCGTCGCGCACCATGTATGTTCCGGTCTGGTTCGGGGCGTAGGCCATGACCCCGTCGCGAAAGGTCGGCTTCGGCAGGTCCGGGGCCATGCCGGTGACGCGGCAGAACCCCTCCAGGCCGAGCAGGGTCAGGAGGACGGCGGCCAGGGCGAGGCCGAGATGTTGAAGGGCGCGGCGCATGCTGCTAGGTTCCTGCTCGGGATTGGTAAACCGCGCGAATGAAGGAATCAAGCGGAGGGCGCATGCGCATCGTCTCCTGGAACGTGAACGGCTACCGGGCCGTGCTCAAGAAGGGCTTCCTGGATTGGCTGAACGCCTGCGGGGCCGACGCCGTGCTCCTGCAGGAAACCAAGGTGGAGCCGGACCAGCTGGCCCCGGAGGAGCGCGAACCCGAGGGCTGGCACTCGGTCTGGAACTGGTCCAAGAAGAAAAAGGGCTATTCCGGCACGGCCTGCTTCCTGCGCACGCCGCCCCTGTCGCACTCCTTCGGCCTGCCCGGGGACGAATTCCGGGGCGAGGGCCGGACCATCCTCCTGGAGCTCCCGGATCTCTGGCTCTTCAACATCTACTTCCCCAACGGCCAGATGGGCGAGGCGCGCCTGGACTTCAAGCTGCGCTTCTACGACCGCTTCCTGGAGTACGCCCAGGAGCTGCGGGCCACCAAGCCCGTGGTGGTGGGCGGCGATTTCAACACCGCGCACAAGGAAATCGATCTCAAGAACGCCAAGGCCAACGAGAAGACCTCCGGCTTCCTGCCCGTGGAGCGGGCCTGGCTGGACACCTTCACGGCCCACGGCTACCTGGACACCTTCCGGCTCTTCGAGTCCGGCCCGGGCCACTACTCCTGGTGGTCCTACCGCTTCAACGCCCGCAAGAACAACGCGGGGTGGCGCATCGACTACTTCTTCGCCTCCGAGGAGCTGCGCAATCGTGTGCGCGCGGCCTGGATCGAGGCGGCCACCGAGGGCTCGGACCACTGCCCGGTCTGGGTCGAGATCGCGGACCTCTAGAATCGGCTTCCGGCGAATCCGGGCGGAGCTGCCCGGAGAGGGTGGATTTCGGCGCGGACGGTCGCTTGGCGGGGGGCCCCGGCGCGGTTTCACGCCGGGGCCCGTATGAGCCGACAGCCCCTTGGGCTGTGCGCGTCTACCAGTTCTTGGCGGGGCGCGGGGCGCGCTCGCGCGCCTCGTTGACCTTCAGGCTGCGGCCGCCGAAATCCTTGCCGTCCAGGGCCTCGATGGCCGCGGCGGCTCCGGCGTCATCCATCTGGACGAAGGCGAATCCACGGAACCGGCCGGTTTCCCGGTCCATGACGAACTTCACTCCCTGCACCTCGCCGTGGGCGGCGAAGAGGTCCTTGAGCTGGTCTTCCGTGGCGCTGTAAGGCAGATTCCCGACGTAAATCGACTTCATGGAACCACTCCTCTCGCAAGACGACAAGACAGCCCTTGCCGTTGTAGGCGTCTCCGTCGCCCACGTCCCGAGCGGCAAGGAAACCCTTGACTTCTTTCCGCCTATCCCAGGCGGAGGAAAACAGCAAGAGGGGGGCGGGGCCGCCGGGCCGCCCATTCAGCCCTTTTCATCCACCAGACGGCCCGAGGGCGAATAGTCCGCCCCCGAGGGCGCGGCGGGCGTCTCGTAGAGGTCCAGCAGTCGTCGGCCCAGGTCCAGCTCCAGTTCGCTGACGGCCTGGGGAGCTCCGGGCGGCACGCTCGTATCCGGGGCCAGGAAGCGTGTGGGGTCGCCCCGCAGCTCCTCGGCGGCCATCCCGCTCCAGCGGGTGAGCAGGCCGTTTTCGCCGCTGAGCAGGTCGCGGGCCGTGTCCGGGGCCTGGCCCAGGGCGGCGTAGAAGGCGTCGGCGTCCAGCCAGAGCTGCTTGTCCGCGCCGGTCTCGCGCAGGCCCAGCCAGGACAGGCCGGTCTGGGCGTCCCGCACCGGCTCGCGCCATTGCTCGGCCAGCCCGGGCTGGAAGCGGGCCTCGTCGGACTGGATCAGGCCGCGCAGGTCGTTGTAGGCCGTGAGGGTGTCGCCCAGGCCTTTTTCCATGACTTCCAGGGCGTCGGTCACGCGCAGGGGCAGGGTCTCGCCGAAGGGCTCGGCCAGGTCCAGCCGCAGCCGTCCCTGGTCGGCCTCGAAGGTTCCCGGCCGGCGGATCTGCGTCGCGGCGTCCACGCGCATTTCCCCGTCCGTGCCCGGCCGGGCCGTGGCCGAGAGTCCCAGGGCGGCCAGGGCCGCGCTGGAGGCGTCGTCCGCGCCGCTGATCACCAGCCGTTGCCCGAGCTTGGGATTCCTGTCCGAGAGCGAGAGCAGCTCGCCCTCGGCCGGAAGGGCCCGGCCGTCCTCGGTGTAGACCGTGCGGTCGCGGGCGGCGGTCTCGGCCGTGAAGCGCTGTTGGGTCATGTTCAGGGCCGAGGAAAGGTTCTGGAGCACGTCATCCCAGGAATCCCCGGCGTTCACCTGGAATTCCGCCGAGCCCGAGTCCGGCCCGGCGCTCCAGTCCAGGGCGTAGGTCCCCGGGGCGATGTCCGTGACGGCCGTGGGGTCCAGGGTCTTGGATACGTAGGATGTGGCCGTGGCCGCCCGCTCGCCGAGCACTTGGCAGGCCCCGGTTTCCGCCGGGCCCTGGGGCGCGGGCACGGCCGCGAGGTTCAGCGAATCGAGCAGGTGGCCGGAGGTGTCGCGCAGGGCGAGTTCGCCCGCGTCCCGGGCCTGGTTCAGGTCCAGGGTCAGGGACAGGCCCGTGGCCAGGCTGTTCTCCAGGTGCTGGCCCGGGGCGCTCTGGAAGACCACCCGGGACTGGGCGGGAAGGTCCGCGTCGTTCACCGCGTCGGCCACCTTGCCGAGCACATCCCGGTTCGTGTCCCCGGCGGCCACCTCCACGGAGAGCTTTTCCGTGGTTCCGTCCAGGGTCATCTCGAAGGAGTAGGTTCCCGGGTCCAGGGCGCTGGCCGCCTCCGGATCGAAGCCGCGCGAGACGAAACGCTCGTAGGGACGGGCCCGCGAGGCGTCCGGCAGGCTCGCCGCCAGCTTGCCGTCCAGGCCGGGATCGGCCACCACCAGCCGCGCGCGGTCCGGGGCCCAGCCGGAATCCGGCCAGGAAAAGGCCGCCAGGCGGCTGCTCAGGGTCTGGACGCGGTCCCGGTATTCCCGGGCCGGGCCGGGGTCGAGGCGGCGCAGGGAGGCGGGGCGGGGATCGGGAAAACGCTGGGCGACGGACGAGGCCGAGGTGGTGGTTCCTCCGGCGGCGCTGGGCTCAATCCCCAGGATCGTCTTCAGGCCCTCGCTCATGAACGTCACCGTAGACCACCCGCTCCAGGCAGAGCCCCCGGGCGGGAGCCGTGGCCGGAGCAAGGGTCCTGTCCCTTCCTTCCAGGATAGTTCGGACGGATTGGGGATCGGCTTTACCCCGGCCCACCTCCACCAGCAGGCCCATCACGTTGCGGACCATCTGCTTGAGGAAGCCGTCGGCCTCGATGCGCCAGACCACCTCGTGCTCCGTGAGGCCCGGGCAGCGCTCCAGGCGGGTCACGCCGCGCACGGTGTGGCGCACGGGGGTGCCGGTGTTCATGAAGCTCTTGAAGTCGTGGGTTCCGAGGAAGTGGGGCGCGGCGGCGTCCATGGCCGCGAGGTCCAGGGGGCCGCAGTCCCAGACGTACTTGCGGCGCTGGGGATGGACGAAGGCCCGCGTGGTCCAGAGGGTGTAGGCGTAGGTCTTGGACACGGCCCCGAAACGGGCGTGGAAGTCCCGCGACACGGGCTCCACGGCCAGCACGGACACGGAGTCGGGCAGCAGGCAGTTGAGGGCCCGTTGCCAGGGCACGGAGAGCTTGTGCTCCGGGATGTCCACGTGGGCCACCTGGCCCAGGGCGTGAACCCCGGTGTCGGTGCGGCCCGCGCCCTGCACCCGGGCGTGGCGGCCGATGATCCGCTCCACGGCGGCCTCCAGGGCCCCCTGGATGGTGGGGTCGTCCTTCTGGAGCTGCCAGCCCTTGAAGTTGGTCCCGTCGTAGGCCAGGGTCAGTTTGAGCCGGACCATTCCTACTGCTGGGGCCGGGCCGGGGCCGCGGGCGTCTCCAGGGGAGCCTGGAGACGGGTCAGGGCCTCGGTGAGCACGGCGGCCCGGTCGGCGCGCACGTTGGAGAGGATTTCGCCCGCGGTGCGGCCGCGCATGCCCGACAGGATTTTGACGGCCAGGGCGTCGTCCAGGGTCTCCAGCACGGCGGCGGCCTGCTTGGACTTCATGTTGGAATACACGTCCACGAGATGCTTGAGCTTTTCGTCCTTGAGCACGTCGGCCTGGTCGAGCATGGCCTGGATGCGCTGCTCCACCTGCTTGAGCTCAACCAACTTGTCGTCCAGGCTCTTTTCCAAAGCCTTGAGCGAGCGCTCCTTGGAGGCCAGATCCTCCTCGCGCTGCTTGAGGATCTTCCAGTCCGCCGGGGAGCCGGCGGGCGGCAGGGCGGCGTCCTGGGCCGGTTTCTGGCCCTGCGCCGCGTCCTGGGTCTTGGCCGGGGGCGTGGCGGTCTGGGCCTGGGCGGCCTTGGGCTCCAGGGCCGCGACCACGGGCCGCTCGGCCTTGGCCGGACGTCCGTCGAAGAGCCCGAACCCGGCGGCGCCCACCAGCCCGAGCTTGATCAGGCCCAGGAGGAGGACCCAGAGGATGATCCTAGAGGGCCGAACGCTCATGACGCAGGACAGCCATTTCCTCGGTTTCCTTGGCTTCGCGGAGGGCTTGCTCTTCATGGTGTTTTCTGGCCTGCTGTTCCTTGAGTTTTTCGAGCAGCTTGCGGTCCTTGGAACGGGAAACCGCATCCTGGCGGGCCCTTTGCAATTTCAAGGCCAGCCTGGCCAGTTCGGCCTTGGCCATGATGAGGTCCTGTTCCAGGGCTTGGCGGTACTGCCGCCAGAGCCAGATTTCGTTGACGCTTGAGGCTCCCTGGCCCACGCCCCGGCGCAGGTGCTCGGCCAGGCGCGCCTCCAGCTCGGCCGCGGCCCGTTCGCCCCGGGCGTGTTCCGCGATGGCCCGGGCCAGATCGAGCTTGGCCTGTTCCTCCAGCTGGGTCCGGTAGTCGAGGACCTTCTCCAGCTTGAAGACGAAGGGTCCGGGCATGGGGTCAGCCGCGTTCCGGCCGTCCGGCCAGGCCGCAGTAGCCCCGGCCGCCGGGCTCTTCCGGGTTCTCCCAGCGCCACATCATGCACATGGAGCACTGGCAGAAGCGCAGCTTGTCGTCGTGGGTGGTCAGGTGCGGGCAGTACTTGAACTTGGCTTCGTCCTCGGAGAGCATCACGGCGTGGTCCCTCCCTGTTCCTTGCCCTGTTCCGGGGCCAGCGCGGCCACGCTGTCGCCGCCCGGCTTGGCGGCCAGGGCCTTGTCGATCATGCTCAGGTCCACGAGCACGGGCTTGCCGACCTTGGCCTTGAGGTACTCCAGGGCGAGGATGCCCAGGCGCTGCTCGCGGTCCAGGACCTTGGCGTAGCCGCCGTTCTCCCAGATCTTGCGGAACTCGGACTTGTCCATGTTCGGATAGTTGCGGGCCAGCTGCTCGAAGGCGAGGGAGTAGGAGCGGATCTTCTCGTCCAGCACGGAATCGGGCAGGGCGCGGATTTCCCGCACGGCGGCGGCGAAGCGCTCGGAGTCGGGCAGGGCGGCGGACTCCATGACCTTCTTGAAGCCCTTGATGAAGCGCAGGTTGCCGTCATAGATGTGCCGGGGCATGATCACGTTCAGCCCGGCCCAGCCGCCGGCGAGCCACTTGAAGAGCAGGCAGGTGGTCCGGGGCTCGGCCGTGTCCTGCTCCACGAAGACCTGCACGGAGCAGGAGTTGTACAGGGTCGTGTCCATCCAGCCGATGAGGCCCCGGTCCAGGCCCTCGATCCCGGAATAGAAGTAGTTCCAGTTCTGGTCGTCCATGGGCACGCCCTTCCTGCCGCCCTCGGATTCCTTGGGCATGCGGGAGATCGAGACGAGGACGTTCTTGCCGTCCACGCGCAGCAGGGCGATGAAGCGGTCCAGTTCGTAGCGGTAGTAGGCCCCGGTGCTGGAGTCCGGGGTGTTCACCTCGAATTCCCGGCCCCAGAGCTGCACCGGCGCGGGCAGGTCGCCATCGGCCAGCTGCCAGAGGCCCTTGCCCGGCAGGAGAATGTCGCTGCCCGGCTCCCAGCCGGTGAGCCGCAGCACCGAGGGGAAGATGACGTGGTTCGGGATGTCCCGGTTGTAGCCGTAGCGCATGATGCGCTCCAGCGGGGCCTTGAGGTCCTCGCGCAGGCACACGCCGTTGCCGCCCTCGCGTTTGGCGGGCTTGAGGGCGCGGGCGTCGAAGGCCGGGCCCGTGGCCATGGCCAGGAGCGGGGCCAGGCGCGCGGGGTCCAGGGAGCGGTCGCGGCGCCCGGGCAGCCCGAGGAGGTAGGTCAGGGCCTCCTCCACGTCCGGGGCCAGGGCCTGGGAAAAGCCCTTGGCCTGCTTTTCCTCGGCCGGTTCCGGGGTGTCGGTCGCCGGGGCGGACTGGATGCTGGTCTGGGGGGCGGAAATGGCCGTGTCCTGGGCCCTCGCGGACATGCCGCAGAAGGTCACGAAAAGGGCCAGGGCCGCCGCCAGGAGGCGGGGAAAACGTTTGTCAAAGGAAGCGAATGAGGGCATAATGAATTTCTCGACGGGCATATGGTTTGCCCGGGTTGATCCGGACCTGCCGTGCAAGCGCATAGTAGGCGTCCGGAGTTCTTTTGGCAAGTCGCGGGCCGGAACCAGACCCGGCCGCGCGGAGGCTTTGGCGCGAACCGGTTTTCATCCGGGACGATTTCGACGACCTGTCCGTTTCCTTCGGGGGCGGAAAATCCGCGTGGCGGGGTGCCCGGGTGGAGAACGACGCCATCATTTCCTTGGAGAACGTGTCCCAGCAGTTCGATGGGACCACGGTCCTCCACGACATCAGCCTTTCCGTCAGGAACCGCGAATTCTTCACCCTCCTCGGCCCCAGCGGCTGCGGCAAGACCACGATCCTGCGCATCCTGGCCGGTTTCGAGACGCCCACGTTGGGCCGCGTGCGCATCGGCGGCCGGGACGTGACCGATCTCGCGCCCAACCGGCGCAAGGTCAACACCGTCTTCCAGAGCTACGCCCTGTTCCCGCACATGACGGTCTTCGAGAACGTGGCCTTCGGCCTGCGCATGAGCCGCACGCCCAAGGCCGAGCTCCAGGCCCGGGTGGCCGAGATCCTGCGCATGGTCGAGCTGGAGGGCCTGGAGGGCCGCAAGCCCCAGCAGCTCTCCGGCGGCCAGCAGCAGCGCGTGGCCATCGCCCGCGCGGCGGTGAACAAGCCCCTGGTGCTCCTGCTCGACGAGTCGCTCTCGGCCCTGGACGCCAAGCTGCGCAAGCAGATGCAGCGCGAACTGAAGCACCTCCAGCGCCGTCTGGGCATCACCTTCGTCTTCGTGACCCACGACCAGGAGGAGGCCTTCTCGCTCTCCGACCGCGTGGTGGTCATGGACCAGGGCCGCATCGAGCAGGTGGGCACGCCCATCGAGGTCTACGAGGAGCCGGTGAACCTCAAGGTGGCCAAGTTCGTGGGCGAGACGAACATCCTGGACGCCGAGGTCCTGGGCCAGGACCTGACCTGCCCGGACGGCTCGCTCAAGGCCCGGGTGGAGGGCGAGGAACGCTCCTGCCTGCTCAAGGCCAAGCGGCCCTTCGGCGAGGGCTGCCGGGTCAAGGTCGTGCTCCGGCCCGAGGATCTCATCGTGCACAGCCACCGCCCCTCGGCCGAGGCCGGACTCTCGCTGGAGGGAGTGGTGGACGAGACCATCTACAAGGGCACCACCTACGACATCGCCATCACGCTCAAGACCGGCAAGAAGCTGCTGGTCACCGAGTTCTTCGACGAGGACGACGAGAAGATGATCGTGGCCGCCGGGCAGCCGGTCTTCGTCACCTGGATCAAGGGCTGGGAGGTGGTGCTCCCCGATGACCAGGCCTAGCTTCTTCAAGGTCGCCGCCATCGGCGGCACGGCCGCCTGGCTGGCGGTGTTCGCCCTGCTGCCCTTCCTGCTCATCCTGGTGGTCAGCTTCCTGGCGCGCGACCCCTCGTCCTTCGTGGCCCCGAGCTTCTCCCTGGAGGGCTACGCCGGCATCGGGGACGGGGCCTTCCTGCGCATCTTCCTGGACTCCTTGGCCTGGGCCGCCACCACGGCCGCGGCCTGCCTCCTGCTGGGCTACCCCTTCGCCTACGGCCTGGCCCGGTTGCGCACGAAGCGCAAGAACCTCTTCCTGCTCCTGATCATCATCCCGTTCTGGACCAACTCGCTCATCCGCACCTACGCCCTGGTCTTCATCCTCAAGGCCCAGGGCCTGCTCAACACGGCCCTGCTCGGGCTGGGGCTCGTGGACCAGCCCCTGGAGATCCTCTACACCGACACGGCGGTGCTCGTGGGGCTGATCTACACGCTCCTGCCGTTCATGATCCTGCCGCTCTACAGCTCCATCGAGAAGCTCGACCCCCGGCTGCTGGAGGCGGCCAAGGACCTGGGCGCGGGCCGCTTCCGGGCCTTCTTCGCCGTGAGCCTGCCGCTCACTTGGCCGGGCATCCTGGCCGGGACCATGCTCACCTTTCTGCCCGCCCTGGGCATGTTCTACGTGGCCGACGTGCTCGGCGGGGCCAAGAGCCTGCTCATCGGCAACTTCATCAAGAACCAGTTCCTCACCGCCCGGGACTGGCCCACGGGCTCGGGGGCCAGCGTGGTTCTCACCGGCATCATGATCCTGCTGCTCCTGTTCTACGGGGGCAGCGGCAAGGGCGCCCCGCGCAAGCCGGAGGACATCGGTGCTTAGGCGCATCCGGCTGGCCTACATGGCCCTCGTCTATCTCTTCCTGTACCTGCCCATCGTGGTGCTCATCGTCTTTTCCTTCAACAACTCCAAGTACTCCACGGGCTGGAAGGGCTTCTCCCTGCGCTGGTACGGCGAACTCCTGTCCGACACCCAACTTCTGGACGCCGCTCTCAACTCCCTGACCGTGGCCTCGCTCTCGGCCACCTGCGCCACGATCCTCGGCACCCTGGCGGCCTGGGCCCTGCACCGCTACGATTTCAAGGCCAAGAAGCTCTTCCAGACCGGCCTGTTCATCGTCATCATGTCCCCGGACATCGTCATGGGCGTGTCCCTGCTCATGCTCTTCGTGGCCGTCCAACTGGAGCCCGGCTTCGTCACCCTGCTCCTGGCCCACATCACGTTCAGCCTGCCCTTCGTGGCCGTGACCGTGGCCTCGCGGCTGGCGGGCTTCGACAAGCACGTGGTGGAGGCGGCCCAGGACCTGGGCGCGGACGAGTACGAGACCTTCCGCCACGTGATCCTGCCCATGGTCATGCCCGCGGTGCTGGCCGGGTGGCTGCTGTCCTTCACGCTCTCCCTGGACGACGTGATCATCAGCTTCTTCGTCACGGGTCCGGGCTACGAGATTCTGCCGCTGCGCATCTACTCCATGGTCAAACTCGGAGTGAAGCCCGTGGTCAACGCGCTCTGCGCGATCATGGTCGCGGCCACCGTGGTCGTGGTCTTCGCCTCGCAAATCCTGCTCAAGGAGAAGAAATGATGAAGAAGTCCCTTGCCCTGGTCCTGGCGCTCTGCCTTTGCCTCCTGACCGCGTTCCCGGCGTGGGCGGCCAAGGGGGAGGTGGTGGTCTACAACTGGACCGAGTACATGCCCGACGCGGTGCTGGCCCAGTTCACCAAGGAGACCGGCATCAAGGTGGTCTACTCCACCTTCGACAGCAACGAGGCCATGTACGCCAAGCTCAAGCTCGTGGGGGCCAAGGGCTACGACGTGATCGTGCCCTCGGCCTACTTCATGAAGAAGCTGCGCGCCGAGACCCTGCTCCGGCCCCTGGACAAAGCCAAGCTGCCGAACCTGAAGAACCTGGACGCCAACGTCCTGGACAAGCCCTATGATCCGGGCAACGCCTTTTCCGTGCCCTACATGTGGGGCGGCGCGGGCATCCTGGTGGATTCGGCCAAGTTCGACCCCAAGACCGTGACCTCCTGGGCCGACCTCTGGAAGCCGGAGTTCAAGAACCAGGTCCTGCTGCACGACGACGTGCGCGACGTGTTCGGCGCGGCCATGCTCATCAAGGGCTGGTCGCTCAACGAGACCGACCCGAAGCGCATCGAGGAGGCCTACAAGCTCATCGAGAAGCTCGTGCCCAACGTGCGCGTGTACAACTCCGAGAGCCCCAAGACGCCCTTCCTGAACAAGGAAGTGGCCCTGGGCATGATCTGGAACGGCGAGGCCATGCGCGCCATGGAGGAGGACCCCAAGCTGGTCTTCATCTGGCCCAGGGAGGGCGGCATGTTCTGGACCGACTGCCTGGCCATTCCCAAGAACGCGCCCAACCCGGACAACGCGCACGCCTTCATCAACTTCCTCATGCGCCCGGACATCGCCAAGGCCATCGTGGAGGAAGTGGGCTACTGCACGCCCAACAAGGAGGCGTTGAAGATGCTGCCCGCCGAGCTGCGCGAGAACCCCACGGCCTATCCCCCGGCCGAGGTGCTCAAGCGCTCCGAGTTCCAGAACGACGTGGGCGACGCGGCCCTGGTCTACGAGAAGTTCTGGGAGAAGCTGAAGACCGGGGAATAGGGAATGCGTGACATTGTATTTATTTTTTGATATAAAGACGGCGGACAGGGAGGTCTGCCATGCCTGATGATGAGACGAAACGCGCACCGCTTGACAACAAACGGATTGATGTCGACGATCCAGCGGAGGTGCGCAACTGGTGCAAGTCATTCGGATGCAGCGCGGCTGAATTGAAAAAGGCGGTGTCCGAAGTCGGGACGTCGGCCGCCGCGGTAAAGCAGCATTTAGGCAAGTAGCGCATCATTGAATCCAGAGGCCCGTTCGGCAACGCCGGGCGGGCCTTTTCATTTCTCCATCTCCAGCACGTCGCCGCGCCGCACGGCGTCCCTGCCGAACTTCTCGCGCACCTGGTCCACGGCCCGGTCCAGGGCGCTCTGCCTGCGCGGGGGCGCGGGCTCCAGGAGCGAGAGCTGGGTCGGGCCGTCGCCGAAGTGCGAGGCCGTGACCCCGATGAGCCGCACCCGCATGGCCAGGTCCACCCCGGCCAGGATCTCGCGGGCCGCGCGGTAGATGGCCAGGGTCTGGTCCGTGGCCGAGGACAGGGTGCGCGAGCGGGTGATCTGGCGGAAATCCGCGTACTTGATCTTCACGGTCACGGTGCGGGCCTTGACCTCCATGCGCCGCAGGTCCGCGCCCACGCGTTCGCTCTGGACCAGGAGCCAGCGCCGGAGCACGTCGCGGTCCAGGGTGTCCTCCTCGAAGGTGTTCTCCGCGCCGCTGGACTTGGCCTCCCCGCCGGGCTCCACCCCGCGCGGGTCGATGCCCTGGGCCCGCTCCCAAAGCACCGGCCCCCATTTGCCCAGGCGGGCTTCCCAGAACTCCGGGCCGAAGCGCAGCACGTCCCCGGCCTCGCGCACGCCCAGGCCGCGCAGGAGATCCAGGGTCCGGCCGCCCACTCCCGGGATCTTGCTCACCGGCAGGGTGCGCAGGAACCCGCGCATGCGCTCCGGCTCGATGACCGTGAGCCCGTCGGGCTTGTCCAGGTCCGAGGCGATCTTGGCCAGGAAGCGCACCGGGGCCAGGCCCACGGAGCAGGTCAGGCCGGTTTCGGCGCGCACGGCCTCCTTGATGCTCCGGGCCATGTCCGGGGCCGGGCCGAAGAGCCGTTCCAGGCCCGTGGCGTCGAGGTAGGCCTCGTCGATGGAGGCCTGCTCCACCAGGGGCGAGAAGCGGCCGAGCACGTCCATGACCTTGCGGGAGATTTCGGAGTAGCGGCGGAAGCGCGGCCGCACGAACACGGCCTGGGGGCAGAGCTTGCGGGCCTTGACCACGGACATGGCCGAGCGCACGCCGTACTTGCGGATTTCGTAGGACGCGGCCGCGACCACGCCCCGGTCGCTCTGGCCGCCCACGGCCACGGGCAGCCCGGCCAGCTCGGGGTTGTCCAGGATTTCCACGGACGCGAAGAAGGCGTCCATGTCGATGTGCATGATCCAGGTCCGCATGGCGGCTCCGGTCCGCGCCGCGCTCAGGGCACCTCGGCCTCGGTCCAGGCCACCTCTTCCACCCCCGGCAGGTCCTGGAGCCGGGAGACGATCTTGCCCCAGTGCGTGTTGTGCCGCGTGCTCAGGCGCAGGGAGTAGGTCGTCTGGCGCGAGACCAGGTTCTGGCGGAAGTTGGTGAACAGGACCTGCACGTGTTCGTGCTCGGCCAGGATGTCCTTGATCTGCTTGAGCGGCTTGTTGTCGCAGCAGCAGGTTACGGTGAGCTGGGTGAACTCGTGGCGCGGCAGCCAGTGCTTGAAGCGCCCGAAGTTGTAGAGCACCACCAGGCTGATGATCGTGGTGGCCAGGGCCGGGAGGTAGAGCCCGGCGCCCACGCAGAGCCCGATGCCCGTGACGAGCCAGAGCCCGGCGGCCGTGGTCAGGCCGCGTATCGAGCCTCTGCCCTTGAGGATCGCTCCGCCGCCGAGAAAGCCCATGCTGGCGATGGCGTAGGAGGCGATGCGCGCGGGATCGAGGCGCACCGAGGATTCGGAGGAGAGGTGGGCGAACATGTCCTGGAGGTGCACGGAGAGCATCATCATCAGGCAGGCCCCCAGGCCCACCAGGAGCATGGTGCGGAATCCGGCGGACTGGCCGTGGGTCTCGCGCTCGAAGCCGATGAGTCCGCCCAGCAGCGCCGCCAGCAGCAGTTTCGCCACCGCGAGCAGGGGAGGGTAGGTGATCGTCATGCGGACCTCGCCGGGTTGGTCGGCGGAAAAAGCCTAGCCTGAAGCCGGACCGGGCGCAAGACGCCGTTCGGTGGGGATTTCAGCCGGGTCGGGCGGTTCAGCGCCGCGCGGCGCAGGCCTCCACGAAGGCCTCCGCGGCCTCGGGGCGCGAGCCGAAGTGCAGGTGGATGTAGGAGCCCAGGGTGTTTTCGTGGAGGTAGCCCTCGTCCGGGCGCGGGCCCTCGCGGCCGCTCACCGCGTAGGCCGTGTCCGGGTTTTCCGGCGCGGGCTCCAGGGCGGTGTAGTGGAACTCGTGGCCGCGTAGGATCGTTCCGGCCGGGCCCAGGAGCGTTGGCCGGGTGGTGGCCACCTGGCGATAGCCCAGGGCCGCCAGCCGGGGCTTCAGTTCGGCCCGGAAGGGAAAGACCCCGCACATGGGGAAGATTCGGCCCTCCACCCCCACCCGGTCCAGGAGGTAGAGCAGGCCGCCGCACTCGGCGTAGACCGGCCGCCCGGAGCGGGAAAAGGCCAGGATCTCCTTGCGCAGCGGGGCGTTCTGGGCCAAGTCGAAGGCCGCCAGTTCGGGATAGCCGCCGGGCAGGTAGAGGCCGTCCAGGTCCGGGGGCAGACGCTTGTCCGCCAACGGCGAGAAGGGCAGGATTTCGGCCCCGGCCGCGCGCAGCAGCCGCAGGTTTTCCTCGTAGACGAAGCAGAAGGCCCGGTCCCGGGCCAGGCCGATGCGCGCGCGGGGCGCGGGCGGCGGCGGATCGTCGGGAATCGCGGCCTCCACCCCGGGCAGCGCGGCCAGCAGGCCGTCGAGGTCGAGGTGGCGCTCGCAGGCCTCGGCCAGGCGGCCGAGCAGGGCGTCGAGCCCGGCCGCGTCCTCGGCCGTGACCAGGCCCAGGTGCCGCGCGGGCAGGGCCAGGGAGTCGTCGCGGGGCAGGCAGCCCAGCAGGGGCGTGTCCGGCAGGTGCGCCTCCAGGGCCTTGCGCAGGGTGTCGGCGTGGGAGGCCGATCCCACCCGGTCGAGGATCACCCCGGCGAAGCGCAGGGACGGGTCGAAGCGCACGTAGCCCTGGACCAGGGCGGCCACGGAGCGGGCCAGGGAGCGGGCGTCGGCCACCAGGACCACGGGCAGGCCCAGGAGCGCGGCCAGCTCGGCCGTGGAGCCGGTGTTCTCCGTGGCCGAAATGCCGTCGAAGAGGCCCATGACGCCCTCCAGCAGCGCCAGGTCCGCGTCTCCGGCGTGGCGCGCGAAGAGGCCGCGCACGGCCTCCGGGGGCAGCATCCAGGAATCCAGGTTGTGCGAGGCGCGTCCGGCGGCCCGGGCGTGCAGGCCGGGGTCGATGAAGTCCGGCCCGGCCTTGAACGGGGCCACGCGCAGGCCGCGCCGGGCGAAGGCCGCCATGAGCCCCAGGCTCACCGAGGTCTTGCCGCAGCCGCTGTGGGTTCCGGCGATGACGCAGGCCTTCGGGGCGGACATGGCGCGACGGGTCAGGCCAGGCCCTTCTTCTTGAGGTGCGCGAGGAAGGTCTGGGCCTCCTCGAAGCCGGGATTGAGCTCCAGGGCCTTGCCCAGGTGCTCGGCGGCGGCCTTGTGGTCGGCCTTCTCGAAGGCGGCCCGGGCCGCGTTGTAGTACAGATTCTCGTCCCGGGGGGAAATCTCCAGGCCCTTGAGATAGTACTCCAGGGCCTGCTCGTGCATGCCGGACTTGCGCAGGTTGATGCCGAACTCGTTGAACAGGTGCTTGTGCTCGGGCTCGTAGGCCGCCTCGATGGAGACCACCCGGCGGAAGACCTCGTCGGCCTTCTGCGTCTCGCCCCGGGAGAGGTAGCACAGGCCGATGCCGAAGTTGGCCCGCACGTTCTCCTCGTCCAGGGCCAGGGCCTTGTTGAACTCGAACTCGGCGGTGAAGGTCTCGCCGCGCTTGCGGAACTTCTCGCCCCGGGCCACCGAGACCTGGACCTCGCGCATCTTGGGCAGCACGGTCTTCTGGTACATGCCCGGCTCGGGCAGGTAGGACTTGAGCAGTTCCTCGCGGGTGATGGGGGTCTTCGATCCCACGGGCATGCCGTGCGGTCCCAGGGCCTGCATGATGAGCTCCCCGGCCTCGTTTTCCGAGACGAAGAAGAAGGAGCTCTGGGACACCCGGCGGCTGGTGGTGCCCGCTCCGATCTTGATGGTCTTCTGGATGGAGAAGACCCCGGCGAAAGGTTCCTTGGGGGCCGTGCCCTCGCTCATGCTCGCTCCGCGCCGCTTGGTTCCAGGCGCGGGCCCAACATACACGGAAAGGGGCCGGCGGGGAAGCCGGGGAATGGCCTCAGGCTTTCGGGCGGCCGGCCTGGGCGTGGAGCAGGTCCAGGGCCTCCTCGCCGCCCACGGGCTTGTGGAACAGGAAGCCCTGGGCCAGGCCGCAGCCGGACTGGCGCAGGAATTCAAGCTGCTCGGGCGTCTCCACGCCCTCGGCCACCACCGAGAGGCCCAGGGAGTTGCCCAGGGAGATGATGCTCGTGGCGATGGCCCTGGTGTCCGCGTCGCTGTTCACGGCGGCCACGAAGCTCTTGTCCACCTTGATCACGTCGATGGGGTAGCGCTGGAGGTAGCCCAGGGAGGAATAGCCGGTGCCGAAGTCGTCGATGCAGAGGTTCACGCCCAGGCTTTTCAGCTTGGCCAGCACGTCGGCGGCGGTGGACAGGTTGTCCACGAAGGCGCTCTCGGTGATCTCCAGGGTCAGGCAGGCCGGGGGCAGGCCGGAGTCCAGGAGCGCGGCCTCCACCTCGCCCACCAGGAAGGGGTTGCGGAAGTGCTTGCCCGAGACGTTCACGTGCACCGTCAGGGCGCTCGTCGAGGGGCCCGGTCCCCGGCCGTTCATCCAGGAGCTCAGGTCCTGGCAGACCTGGTGCAGCACGCCGTAGTCGATGGGATAGATGAGCCCGGCGTCCTCGGCCAGGGGGATGAACTCGTCGGGCCGCACCGGGCCGTGGACCGGGTGGGTCCAGCGCAGCAGGGCCTCGAAGGCCACCACCCGCCGGTCGTCCAGGCGCACGATGGGCTGGTAGACCAGCCGCAGGTCGCGGGAGTCCACGGCGCGGCGCAGGTCGGTCTCCAGCTCCATGAGCCGCAGGGCGGCCACGTGCATGCGGTGGTTGAAGACCTTGAAGCGCGACTTGCCCTGCTCCTTGGCCCGGTACATGGCCGTGTCCGCGTCGCGCAGCAGGGCGTCGGGATGCTCGTAGGACTCGGTGTGCAGGACGATGCCGATGCTGGCCGAGGTGAAGACCTCGTGGCCGCGCAGGTCGAAGGGGCGGCCCATGTCCTCCAGGATGCGCCGGGCGATGCGGATGGCGTCCCGGGGCGCGGTGATGTCCTCCAGGAGCACGGCGAACTCGTCGCCGCCGAAGCGGGCCACGGTGTCCATGCTCCGGGCGCAGCGGGCCAGGGTCTGGGCCACCGAGCGGAGCAGCTCGTCGCCCGCCGCGTGGCCCAGGGAGTCGTTGATGACCTTGAAGCGGTCCAGGTCCAGGTAGAGCACGGCGAAGCGGAAGCGGTCCTGGCGTTTGCGGCGCTCCATGGCCATCCTCAGGTGGTCCAGGAACAGGGCCCGGTTGGGCAGCAGGGTGAGCGGGTCGTGGAAGGCCTGGTGCAGGAGTTGGGCCTCGTACTCCTTGCGCAGGGTGATGTCCTCCACCGAGCCCTCGACGTACAGGGGGTTGCCCCGCGAGTCGCGCACCATGCGGGCGTTTTCCGAAATCCAGATGACCCGGCCCGAGCGGCGGCGGAACTGGGACTCGAAGCCCTTGACCTCGCCCTTGTCCAGGATCAGGGCCAGCAGCTCCCGCCACTTGCCCGGCTCCACGTAGCGGCTGCCCGCGCTGTCGCGCAGTTCGGTGAGCAGGCTCTCCACGTCGGCGTAGCCCAGGATGCGGGCCAGGGCTGGGTTGGCGCTGATGTAGTGGCCGTCCGGGGAGACCTGGTAGATGCCCTCCCCGGCGTTCTCGAAGATGGAGCGGTACTTGCTCTCGGCCTTGCGCAGGGCCTCGGCCACCACCTTGCGCTCGGCCACCTCGATCTTGAGCTGGATGTTGGCCCGGGAGAGCTCCCGGGTGCGTTCCTCGACCTTCTGCTCCAGGTCGTCGTGGGCCTGGCGCAGGGCCTCCTCGTGGCGCTTGCGCTCGGTCACGTCGCGCAGGATGCTCACCGTGCCGGTCTGGTCCTTGAGGGCCACCGGCGCGGAGGAGACCTCCACGGGAAAGAAGGTGCCGTCGGCCCGCTGGGCCAGGGTCTCCAGCGCGCGGGGCGCTCCCGTGGCGTCCCGGTCTTCCGGGGCGTCGGGGCGGATCAGCTTGGCCGTCTCGGGCCCCAGCAGGTCGCCCACCAGGCGGCCCAGGATGGTCGCGCCCTCCAGGCGGAAGAGCCGGGCCAGGGCCGGGTTGTGGCGCACCACTCGGCCCTCGGCGTCGATGACCAGCAGGCCCTCGGCCATGTTGTTCAGCACGGCCGAGAGCGAGGAGAGGGCCTCCTTGAGGTCGCCGGTGGCGTTGGCCACGGCGGCCTCAAGGCCGGTGACCATGCCGGACACGTCGCGGGCCATGGAGCGCATGCTCCGGGCCAGGTCGCCCACCTCGTCCTTGGAGGAGATGTCCACCTCGGCGCTGAAGTCGTGGGCCGCCACCTTGCCCGCGTATTCCGTGAGCTGGACCAGGGGCTGGGAGATGTTGCGCATGAACAGGGCGGCCACGATGGTGCAGAGGGCGAAGAGCAGCAGGGTGATGGAGAGCTGCTGGACGAGGGCCTGGTGGATGTAGCCCCGGATTTCGCCCCGGTCCATGCCGATGTGGATGGTCCCGGCCAGGCCTTCGAGCATGGGGGTGGCCACGTGCAGGTAGTCCTGGCCCCCGGCGGTGTGCAGCTCCGTGAGCGCCTGCCGGTCCGGGTCCTTGGGCCCGGCCGAGGCCCGCACCCGGGCCAGGACCTCCGGCGGCACGGCGGGCACGAAGGTGTGGGCCAGGATGTCGCCCTGCTCGTCGGCCACCAGCACGTAGGCCACGCCCCGGATGTGCAGGTACTGGTCGATGCGCGACTGCACGCCCGCCGCGTCGCGGTCCAGGATGAGGGCCAGGTCCGACTCCGCGATGGTCCGGGCCAGGGCCTCGGCCTTGTCCGTGTATTCGGCCGTGAGGTTGCGGTTCACCAGATGGGCGAAGACCAGGGACATGACGACCGCGACGCCGCCGAGGCTGAGGATCATGAACAGCAGGGTCTTGCGGAAGAGCCGGGAGCGTTTCATCGCAGCCACCATGCGTTCCAGTCCCGGATGGGCACCAGGAGCCCGTTGCGGACGGTGACGAAATAGACCCGGGACAGGCCCTGGCGCCGCCCGGGTCCGAAGCTCACCGGGTCGCCGATGCCCAGGTCGAAGTCCCGGATGCTCTCCAGGGCCGGGGCCAGATCGGCGCGTCGGGGGGCGGGCGGCATGCGGCGCACGGCCTCCACCAGGAGCATGGCGTTCAGGAAGCCCTCGAAGCTCACGAAGCTGAAGCGGTTGGGCGTGTAGGCCTCGGCCAGCCCGTCGGGGGGCATGGGGGCCCGGCCGTCCATGAGCCTGCGGTAGAGGCCCACGGCGGGCAGGGCCTGGTCCTCATAGCTCGGCACCACCTGGGAGAAGACGAGGTCGCGGGTGTAGTCCCGGCCCGCTTCGGCGGAATCGGCCTGGAGGATGTTCAGCAGGTTGTCGGCGTCCGCGAAGGAGACCCCGGCGATGGGCGCGTCCAGCCCGGCGTCGCGCGCCTGGCGGATGAAGGCCGCGCAGGCCCCGTAGGTGCCCACGGTGATCACGGCCTGGGGCTCGGCCCGGGCGATGAGCCGGACCTGCTCCGCGAAATCGCCCCCGATCTCGGCCCCGCGCCGGTAGGACGCCTCCCCGGCCATGTTCAGGCCGTAGCCCTTGAGGGCCCGGCGCACGCCGTCCCAGCCGCTGCGGCCGTAGGCGTCCTCCTGGTAGAACACGGCCACCTGGGTGCGGCCCACGGCCACGAAGTGGTCCACCAGCCCCTGGGCTTCGGTGCGGTAGGACTCGCGCAGGTTGTAGACGAAACGGCCGTAGGGCGGTTCGCGCAGATTGTGGGCCCCGGTGAGCGGGAAGAGCAGGAGCACGCCGTCGTCCTCGAAACGCTTGAGCAGGGGCAGGACGCGGGTGGCGGTCGGCGTGCCCACGTAGGAGAAGAGGCCGAAGACCTTGCGTTCGCGCACCAGGTCGATGGTGTTGCGCACGGCCCGGTCCGGGTCGTAGCCGTCGTCCAGGGGCAGGATTTCGATGCGGCGGCCGTTCACGCCGCCGTGGTCGTTGACGTGCGAGAGGTAGGCCGCCGCGCCCCGGTAGAATTCGATGCCCAGGCCCCGGTTGGAGCCCCGGAAGGGGGCCGACATGCCGAAGACCAGGGGAGGGCCGGTCTCGGCCGGGGCGGCGGGCGCGAACGCGAGGAGCAGGAGGAGGCACGCCGCCAGCAGGGCTCCGGCCCGGATCGGGCGGAAGTCAGCCGCCGGGCTCTTCCCTCCTAGCATGCTTTCCCCCCTTTAGCGTCTCCGGGAAAACGTCTTTCACCGGAGTCTGGGCCGTTATCTGCCAATTTAAAGCGCGGAAATCAAGGTTTTCCCGGGGCGGTTCGGCGGAAAAGCGGGAGAATTATAACGTCTCCGGCGCATTCCGTAACGAATCAACGATTTTTTCCGGCAAGCCAGAGGATCTGCCGGCAGATGCCCATGAGCATGTTGAATTCCGCCCGAGTTGGGTCCAGGCGGGAAAGGGTCCGGCGCACGGGCAGGAGCCAGTAGTCCGTATTCTGCTCCTTGAGATAGCCGATGGCCAGCAGGGCCTCGCGCAGGGCCGCGGCCAGGGCCTCGCGTTCCTGGTGGTCCAGGCTCCGGTGGTCGCGGGAGGCGGGCGCGGGCGCGGCGGCCCGCCTGCGGGCCTCGAAGCACTCGTAGAGCAGGACCATGACCGCCTGGGCCAGGTTCAGGGACGTGCCCTCGACGGCAGTGGGAATGGAGCAGAGCCCGTCGAGGATCATGGTCTCCTCGTTGGTCAGACCCTGGTCCTCGGGCCCGAAGACCAGGGCCAGGCGTTCGCCGCTCTCCAGGCGGGGAGCCAGCTGGGCGGCCAGGGTCCGGGGCGTGGACACGGCCTGCCGCCAGCCGCCGAGGCGGGCCGTGGCGCCGTAGGCCGCGGCGCAGCCCTCCAGGGCCTCGGGCAGGGTCTCCAGCACGCGGGCCGAGGTGAGGATGTCCTTGGCGTGGGCCGTGGCCAGGGGCAGGGCCCGCTCCAGGTCCAGCCGCTCCGGGGCCACCAGGACCAGATCCCGGCAGCCCATGTTCAGGCAGGCCCGGGCGGCGGAGCCGATGTTTTCCGGGAAGCGGGTCTTGACCAGGACGATGCGCAGTCCGTCGAGCATGGCCAAGGGGTATCCCAAGGCGGCGTGCTCGGCAAGGTGATCGAGAAATCAAAAAAACGGCCGGACCCCCTTTACTGGGGATGTCGGATTGGGATATGCCGGTATCCACTCATTCCGCTTTTTCCTACACCTTTTTACCATTGCGAGGTTTGCACATGAGGAGGACTGCCGCGCTTTTCTTGGCCCTTGTCCTGACGCTCGCGTGGGCCGGACAGGTCCAGGCCAAGGACATCGTCCTCGGCGTGCCGCTGCCGCTCACCGGAGCCCAGGCGAAATTCGGGGAGATCATCAAGAAGTCCTATGAAATCGCCCAGGAGGAGATCAACGCCAAGGGCGGGGTCAAGGGCGACAAGCTGGTCCTCAAGTTCGAGGACTCCCAGGGCAAGCCCGAGATCGCCCGTTCCATCGTCGAGAAGCTCATCGACGTGGACAAGCAGCCGGTGATCTTCGCCGAGTACACCTCGGCCTGCGCCAAGGCCGTGGCCGCCGTGGCCGAGGAGCGCAAGACGCCCTACCTCGTGGTGGCCAGCGCCGCGGACGAGATCACCCAGCAGAACTACAAGTACGTCTTCCGCCTCAACCCGAGCAACGCCTATTACGCCTCGGGCCTGCTGGGCTTCATGGCCGGCGTGGTCAAGCCCAAGAGCATCGCCATCCTCTACGAGAGCTCCGACTTCGGCACCTCCGGGGCCGAGGAGATGGCCAAGAGCGCCGAGAAGGCGGGCATGAAGGTGCTCCTCAAGGAGAAGTACGAGAAGGGCGCGGTGGACTTCAAGCCCATCCTCTCCAAGGTCAAGGCCGCCCGGCCGGACGTGATCTACATGGTCTCCTACGTCATGGACGCGGCCCTGCTCATGCGCCAGATCAAGGAGCTGCGCGTCGACGCCGGGCTCTTCGCCGGCGGCGCGGCGGGCTTCGCCATCCCCGAGTTCGTGGACAACGCCAAGGACGCGGCCGAGTACGTGGTCACGGCCACCCTCTGGTCGCCCCAGGTGCCCTTCGCCGGGGCCAAGGAATACTTCGAGACGTACAAGGCCAAGTACGGCTCCGAGCCCTCCTACCACGGGGCCCTGGCCTATTCCTCCCTGTACGTGATCGCCGACGCCCTCTCCCGGGCCAAGTCCATGAAGCAGGACGACATCCGCGACGCCCTCAAGGCCACGGACATGACCACGGCCTTCGGCCCGGTGAAGTTCCTGGACAAGGACGGCTACCAGAACCAGAACTTCATGGAGACCCTGGTGCTCCAGGTCATCGGCGGCAAGCACCAGACCATCTGGCCCGAGAAGTACGCCAGCGCCAAGTACGTGTTCCCCATTCCGAAGTGGCGCGACCGCAAGTAGCAGTTCCGGGAACCGACAGCACAAGGGAGACGGGTCGATGTGGGTACAGCTTGAGGTCTTCCTGCAGACGCTCATCTCGGGCGTCCTGCTGGGAGGACTCTATGCGCTTATCGGCTTGGGAATGACGCTCATCCTCGGCGTCATGAAGATCATCAACCTGACGCACGGCCAGCTCATGATGGTGGCCATGTACGTGGCCTACTGGCTGTTCACGCTGTTCCACATCGACCCGTACGTCTCTCTGCTCATCGCCCCGCCGCTGCTGTTCCTGCTGGGCATGTTCCTGCAGAAGACGCTCATCAACCCGGTGCTGCGGGTGGAGTCCATCCTGCCCCACAACCAGGTCATCCTGACCGTGGGCATCGGCATGGTCCTGCAGAACATGGCGACCATCTTCTTCACCTCGGACTACAAGTCCACGCCGGTGGATTACGCCACCGACGCCTGGTACCTGTCCGACTACTGGAAGGACGCGCCCTTCGAGCTCTCGCTCTCCTACCCCTGGACCGTGTCCTTCCTCCTGGCGGTGGGCATCACCACGGCGCTCTGGTTCTTCCTGGCCAAGACCGACACGGGCAAGTCCATCCGGGCCACGGCCCAGGACCGCGACGCCGCCGCGCTCATGGGCGTGAACGTGGGCCTCATGCGGGTCATCACCTTCGGCCTGGGCTCGGCCCTGGTGGCCGCGGCGGGCTGCCTGTTCATCCCGATCTACTACCTCTTCCCGGCCCTGGGCTCGCAGTTCACGCTCATCGCCTTCGTCATCACCATCCTGGGCGGCCTGGGCTCGACCATGGGCGCGATCCTGGGCGGGCTCATCCTGGGGATCTTCGAGTCCATGACCGCCACCTACGTGGGCATGGGCTGGGCTCCGGTGGGCCGCTTCGCCATCTTCGTGGCCGCGCTGGTCTTCCTGCCCGGCGGCGTGGCCTCGCTGCTCAAGCGCAAGGCGGTGACGAAATGAAGCGTTCCGCCCCCCTGATCGTGCTCGCGGGCATGGCCGCACTGCCCTTTCTGGGTCTGTCCAGCTACGTGATGCACCTGCTCATCCTGGTCATCATGTGGTCCGTCTCGGGCATGGCCTGGAACCTGCTCGGCGGCTACACCGGCCAGGTATCCTTCGGCCACGCGGCCTTCTTCGGCCTGGGCGCGTACTGCGCGGGCCTGGCCAGCTTCCACCTGAACATCTCGGCCTGGTACGGCTTTCCGCTGTCCATCCCGTTCGTGGCCGCGACCGCCCTGGTCATGGGCCTGATCGTGCTGCGGCTGCGCGGGCCCTACTTCGTCCTGGCCACCCTGGCCCTGGGCGAGATCATGCGCATCACGGCCGAGAACCTCACGGACCTGACCCAGGGCAACCTGGGGATCATGATCCAGCGCACCTGGGTGGAGAAGACCGGATACTACTACGTGATCCTGGCCGTGGCCGCGCTGACCTTCTGGGTGGTCAAGCTCCTGGCCGAGAGCCGCTGGGGCTACTACTTCGTGGCCATCCGCGAGGACCAGGACGCGGCCGAGAGCCTGGGCATCAACACCACGCTCTACAAGACCGTCGCGCTCACGGTGAGCGCGGTCATCACCGGCTTTTCCGGCGCGTTCTACATGAACTACATGGGCTACATCGACCCGCAGGTGGTCTTCTCCCTGGGCGACATCTCCATCCTGACCATCATGGTGGTCATGGTCGGCGGCGTGGCCACCTACTGGGGCCCGGTGGTGGGCGCGGTGATCATGGTCCTCCTGGCCGAGGTCATCCGCTCCCTGCCCTATGTGGGCACGGCCTACCAGACCCTCTTCGGCGTGCTGCTCATCGTCATCATCATCTACCTGCCCAACGGCCTGGTGGGCGACCGTCAGACGCTCGCCCGTCTCTTCAAGAAGAAAGGAGCGGCGGTCTGATGGCACTCCTCACGGTGGACAAGGTCTCGATGTTCTTCGGCGGCCTGGCCGCCCTCTCCAACATCTCCTTTTCCGTGGAGCAGGGCGAGATCCTGGCGCTCATCGGGCCCAACGGCGCGGGCAAGACCACGCTCTTCAACGTGGTCAACGGCTTCTACAAACCCTCCCGGGGCGAGGTCCGCTTCAAGGACCGCAGGGTCTCCGGGCTCAAACCGCATCAGATCTGCCGCCTGGGCGTGGCGCGCACCTTCCAGGTGGTCAAGCCGCTCCAGCGCATGAGCGTGCTGGACAACGTCGTCGCCTCGGCCTTCCTGCGCTCCAGGACCAAGGCCGGGGCCGAGCGGCGGGCGCTGGAGATTCTCGAATTCACCGGACTCATGGAGGACCGGGAGATGATCTCCAAGGGCCTGCCCCTGGGCAAGCGCAAGCGCCTGGAGATCGCCCGGGCCCTGGCCACGGAGCCGGAGCTCATCCTCCTGGACGAGTCCTTCGCGGGCCTGAACCCGGCCGAGCTGGACGTCTCCATCGAGATCATCAAGGGCATCAAGAAGAAAGGCGTCACGATCATGATCATCGAGCACCACATGAAGGTGATCATGTCCATCTCCGACCGCATCGTCGTGCTCAACTACGGCCAGAAGATCGCCGAGGGGACCCCGGCCGAGATCAGCGCCAACCCCCTCGTGGTCGAGGCCTACCTCGGGGAGGCTGAAGGTGCTTGAGATCAGGAACATCAACGTCTTCTACGGCGACGTCCAGGTGATCTGGGACGTCTCCTTTCAGGTGCGCGAGGGCGAGATCGTGGCCCTCATCGGGGCCAACGGCGCGGGCAAGTCCACGATCCTGCGGACCATCTCGGCGCTGCTGCGTCCCGCCTCGGGCGAAATCCTCTTCGACGGCGCGGCCATCCACGGCATGGACCCCTACCGGCTCATCGACCTGGGGCTGGCGCACTGCCCGGAGGCCCGCCGCCTGTTCGTGGAGATGAGCGTGGAGGAGAACCTGGACCTGGGGGCCCTGCGCGGGGAGGCCAAGAAGAACCGCGCGGCCACCAAGGAGATGGTCTACGGTCTGTTTCCCCGGCTCAAGGAGCGCCGCCGCCAGCAGTCCGGCACGCTCTCCGGCGGCGAGCAGCAGATGCTGGCCATCGGCCGGGCGCTCATGTCCCATCCCCGGCTCGTCATGTTCGACGAGCCCTCCCTGGGCCTGGCCCCGATCCTCGTGCGCGACATCTTCGAGATCATCGGCAAGATCCGCGCCGAGGGCCGCACCGTGCTCATCGTGGAGCAGAACGTGCGCCAGACCCTGGCCATCGCGGACCGCGCCTACGTCCTGGAGACCGGCAAGCTCGTCATGCAGGGCGAGGGCCGGGCCATGCTCAACGACCCCCACGTCAAGGCCGCCTATCTCGGCGTCTAATGAAGCAGGAGGAAGCCACATGCTGGTCAAGGACTGGATGACGACCTACGTGCACACCGTCGGGCCGGACGACCCGATCAACGACGCCGTGCTGCTGCTCAAGGAGAAGAACATCCGCCACCTGCCCGTGGTCGAGAACGGCATGGTCGTGGGGGTGCTCTCCGACCGCGACATCAAGGAATACGCGCCCTCCAAGGGCACCTCCCTGGACATTTACGAGCTGAACTACCTCCTGGCCAAGACCGCGGTGCGCCAAGTCATGCGCCGCCCGGCCGTGACCATCGGCCCGGACGTGCCCGTGGAGGAGGCGGCCATGATGCTCTTCGACCAGCGCATCGGCTGCCTGCCCGTGGTGGACGGCGGCAAGCTGGTGGGCATCATCTCCGACCGCGACATGTATCGCGTCCTGGTGGAGATCACCGGCGCGCGCCGGGGCGGCTCGCGGGTGAGCCTGGCCCTGGACGACCGCTCCGGCTCCATCAAGGAGGCCGCCGACGTGCTGCGCAAGCACGGCTACCGGCTCCAGAGCATCATGTCCACGAACGAGAAGGCCGGGCCGGGCCAGCGCTACGTGGTCCTCCGCACGCGCGGCGAGGGCGACTACGAGGCCATGCGCAAGGAGATGAAGGAGACCTACGGGATCAACGTGCGCGTGCGCAAGGGCTGACGGCCCGGGTCCGGGAAGGCCCGCGCCCCCGGGACGCCGGCCGCGCCTTGACGCGGACCCCGGCCCCGGCTACCCCTGATGGAGGGAGAACCCGTCCGCTTCCGGGGGGCTTCATGCTGGCGTTCATCCGTTCATCCTATTTCCAGGGGCTGCTGGACAGCTTCCAGACCGGCGTCATCCTCTTCAACGACGCGGGCCGGGCCTATGCCGTGAACTCCGCCCTGCCCCGGCTGCTGGGCGTGTCCCGCGAGACCCTGGCCCGCACCACCTGGGACGCCTTCTTCCTCCAGCTCGGGCTGAACGAGGACCTGGAGGAGTACCTGGAGGCCGTCGGCCCCCTGGACCGGCCCCGGGAACTGCCGCCCACGGACTTCGAATACCAGCACCCCGGCGGCGGGTCCGTGCGGCTCTCGCTCTCCCGCTCGCTGCTGGTGGATTTCGGCAAGCTCTTCGGCATCACCGTGCAGATCGCGGACATGAGCGACATCTACGCCCTGCACGAGCGCGAGAAGGCCATGCTGGAGGAGAACCGCCTGCTCCAGCGCCACCGCGCCCAGGGCCTGCAGAAGCTCTCCATGGCCGTGGCCCACCAGATCCGCAATCCGCTCATGGCCGTGGGCGGCTTCAGCGACCTGCTCCTGCGCCGCCTGCCCGAGGCCGCGCCTGAAACCGAGCTGGTGCGGCCCATTCTGGACAGCGCCCGGCGGCTGGAGGCCGTGGTCGAGGCCGTGTCCTCCTTCGCGGCCATCCGCCTGGGCGAGGTCGGGCCCTGCGCCCTGGGGCCGCTGGCCCGCGAGGCCCTGGACCTGGCCGCGGCCGGGCTGGCCCGCGCGGCCGGGCATTCCCTGGACATCGCCGGGGACGGCGCAACCGTGGCCGCCGACGCGGACCTGCTGCGCCGGGCCCTGGCGGCGCTCCTGCGCAACAGCCTGGAGGCCGCCGACGGCCCCTGCCGCCTGCGCCTGGGCCTGGAGCCGCTGGAGGACTGCTGGGAGCTGTCCCTGCTGGACGAAGGCCCGGGCGTGGCCGAGGAGCATCTGCCCTACGTCTTCGATCCCTTCTACAGCACCCGGCCGCTGTCCGTGGGCATGGGCCTGACCACGGCCCAGCGCATCGCCCACGAGCACGGCGGGGGGATCAGCCTGGGCCCCGGGCCCCGGGGCGGCTGCCTGGTGCGGCTCGTGCTGCCGCGCCGGGCGGCCGGGAACGGCCGCTTTTCTCCTTGACCCGGCCCGGTTGATTCAATAATCAAACCCGGTAATCCCACTCATTTTTTTGGAGGCGGACCATGGCACTGTACACCAAGGAAGAGGCGCTCGCGTACCATTCCGACAAGCGCCGGGGCAAGCTGGAAGTCTTCTCCATCAAGCCCTGCGCCACCCAAAAGCATCTGACCATGGCCTACAGCCCGGGCGTGGCCGAGGCCTGCCGCGCCATCCACGCCGACACCGAGAAGGTCTACGAGTACACCAACAAGGGCAACCTCGTGGCCGTGGTCTCCAACGGCACGGCCGTGCTCGGCCTGGGCAACATCGGGCCCGAGGCGGGCAAGCCGGTCATGGAGGGCAAGGGCGTGCTCTTCAAGATCTTCGCGGACATCGACGTCTACGACCTGAACATCCGCCAGCTGGACCCGCTCAAGGTCATCGAGTTCTGCAAGATGCTCGAACCCACCTTCGGCGGCGTCAACCTCGAGGACATCAAGTCCCCGGAGTGCTTCCAGATCGAGCAGACGCTCATCAAGGAGATGGGCATTCCGGTCTTCCACGACGACCAGCACGGCACGGCCATCATCTCCGGCGCGGGACTCATCAACGCCCTGGAGATCAGCGGCAAGAAGATCGGCGACATCAAGGTCGTGGTCTCCGGCGCGGGCGCGGCGGCCGTCTCCACCTGCCGTTTCTACATCAGCATGGGCCTGACCCGCGAACAGATCTTCATGTTCGACTCCAAGGGCCTGATCCACACCGGCCGCGAGGGCCTGAACAAGGAGAAACAGGAATTCGCCCAGTCCAAGGCCTGCACCCTGGCCGAGGCCATGAACGGCGCGGACCTGTTCCTGGGCCTGTCCACCAAGGACATCCTGAACGCCGACATGGTCAGGAGCATGGCCGAGCACCCGGTGATCTTCGCCTGCGCCAACCCGGATCCGGAGATTCCCTACGCCGTGGCCAAGGAGGCCCGCGCGGACCTGATCATGGCCACCGGCCGCTCGGACTTCCCGAACCAGATCAACAACGTGCTCGGCTTCCCCTACATCTTCCGGGGCGCGCTGGACGTGCGCGCCAAGGCCATCAACGAGGAGATGAAGCTGGCCGCCGCCCGGGCCCTGGCCGACCTGGCCAAGGAGCCGGTCCCGGCCGAGGTCTGCGCCCTGTTCGGGGTCAAGGAGCTGAAGTTCGGCATGGACTACGTCATCCCCAAGCCGCTGGACCCGCGCGTGCTCACCTGGGTGGCCCCGGCCGTGGCCAAGGCGGCCATGGACTCCGGCGTGGCGACCCAGCCCCTGGACCTGGCTTCCTATCCGGCGGCCCTGGAGGCCCGCATGGCCTCCATGCGCGCCCGGACCAAGATGGCCGTGGACTCATTCGGCTACGGCTTCTAAAGCCGACGGGCATCGGAACAGAAAGGCCCGGGGGTGACTCCGGGCCTTTTTCGCGCCATAACGGACCCATGCGCCACACCATCCTCCCCGCGAAACCCGCCGACGCGGCGGACATCCTCGCGCTGCAGCGGCTGGCCTATGAATCCGAGGCCCGACTCTACGGCGACCGGACCATTCCGCCCCTGACCCAGACCCTGGAAGAGCTGCGGGCCGAGTTCGAGCGGCTCGTGATCCTCAAGGCCGCGGCCGATCCCGCCGGGGACGGGCCGCTTTTGGGCTCCGTGCGGGCCGGGCTGGACGGCGTGGTCTGCCGCGTCGGACGGCTCATCGTGCGGCCGGAGGTCCAGGGCCGGGGGCTGGGCACGGCCCTGCTCGCGGCGGTGGAGGAGCGCTTTCCGACGGCCGTCCGCTTCTCCCTGTTCACCGGCGCGCGGAGCGCGGGCAATCTGCGCCTCTATCAGCGGCTGGGCTACCGGCCGGTGCGCGAGGAGGCCGTGAGCCCCGCGCTCATCCTGGTCTTCCTGGAAAAGCCCGGACCGGCGGCCCGCTGAGCGTGGGACGCCTCGTTGCCGCCCGGCCCTTTTTCGGGCAGGGGAGGGACATGGACGAGAGGGAACGCGAACGATTGCGGCGTCTGGCCGAGGAGCGTGGCCTGGACCCCGAGGCCGTGCTGGCGGCCCTGGGCGCGGACGGAAGCCTGCCCGGCGACCTGGAGGACATGCTGGCCGCCCTGGCGGCCCGGCTTGAGGGGCGGGACGGCGCGGACTAGATGTTGCCGGCGACGATCTCGCGGGTCTGGTCGTCGTAGCGGAAGCCGGCGCGCTCCACGGGAGCGGTGAGCGTCAGGGTCCGGCCCGCGATCTTGATGGTCACGCCCGGATGGGCCACCCGCCGCACGCGGATCGCGGCCTGGGCGAATTCCTGCCGCCGCTTGCGCACGGCCTCGGCCAGGGTTTGGGTGATCTCCCGGAAGCGCGCCCAGCGCTTCATGCGGTAGCGCAGGAGCCGGAGCACGGCCTCGCGTTTTTCCGGCGGGGTCTTCTCCAGCACCACGCGGGGGTCGGCGCAGCCCAGGCTGGCGTCGATGCGCTCCAGCTCCTTCTTGATCTCCCGCCGCTCGGCCAGGATGCCCTGGTCCTCTTCGGTCTGGATGCTCACGCCCACCACAGTGGCCACGCCCAGGGGCGAGCCGAGTTCGTTGCACTCCAGGCCCTTGCCGCAGACCAGGGTTCCGCCCTGGACGATGCCCTTGCCCTTCACGGCCAGGATCTGGCCCGGCGTGCGGATGAGGCAGTGATTGATCTCGTTGCCGATGACCACGTCGCCTCCGGCCTGGATGCGGGCGTTGGTGGCGAACTGGGCCGTGACGTGGCCCCCGGCACGGATCAGGCCGCCCTTGGACATGAGGATGCCGCCGCCCACCTCCACGTTGCCCTGGGCTTCCACCTCCGCGCTCTCCACCACCTCGCGCACCACCACGTGCCCGGCGGACTGGACCACGAAACCGGCCTGGATGCTGCCCCGGACCTCCACCGAGCCCTTGTCCACGCGGATGTTGCCCGAGGCCAGGCTCACGTCGCCCTCGACGAGCACGCTGTCGGTGATGGAGACCGTCTTTCCCTGGACGACCACCATGCCGTCCACCTCGGCCTGGAAGAGCGCGCCGCCCTCCAGGGCCGTGACGCCCTCTCCGGCGCTGATCTCCAGGGGGGCGCCGCTGGCCGCCGGGATGGGATGGTCGAACAGGTCCAGGCCTTCCTCGCCCGTGGCCGGGGGGTGCAGGCGGGCGAACTGGCGGCCCTTTTCCACCGAGGGGTGGCTGCCGCGCTCGCGGTAGTCCAGGCGGCCGCCCTGGGCCTCGGTGCCCACCAGGTCGCGGCTGCGGATGAGAAGTTCCAGCCAGCCGTCCTTGCCGGGCGTGGGCGGCACGCCCAGGGCCAGGACCACGTCCTGCTGGGGCTGGCCGGTCTCCCGGGCCAGGGCCAGGGCCTGCTCCACGTTCTCCAGCAGAAGCGGCCGCGAGATGCGCAGGACCTTGAGGGCCCTGGCGAGGCGCTCGGCGGTCACCGGCCGGTCCAGGGAGTCCGTGGCCGTGATCACGGCCCGGGCCTCGGTCTTGTTTTCGTTCAGGCTGATGAGCGAACGCACCACGGCGCGCTGGGGCGTGACCTCGGCCAGGCCGTAGACCTGGGCCCGCACCGTGTCGTCGCTCGGGTTCAGGGCCACGTTGTCCGTGCGGGGCACCTCCAGATCCTTGGGCTGGGCCTGGTTGGCCGGGGTGAGCACGCGGCCGTCGATGGACAGGCCCTCCTCGGGCCGCTCCAGGGCGCGCTTGATGGCCACGATGTCGCCGGGGAAAACGGGGCGGCCGTGATCGCCCATGGGCTCAAGGAAGGCGTCCCGGGACTCCACGCAGGGCTTGCCGCGCACCAGGGTGATGCCGGTGACCGGCTTGTCCTCGGCGATATGGCGCAGAACCTTGTCCAGGGCCGCCTCGCTGGGCGGCAGGGAGATGCCGGCGCGCACCAGGGCTTCGCGGAGGCCCTCCTTGGTCAGGGGCGCGCCGCCGGGGCCGGGCGGGGTGTAGCGGCTGATGCCGAGCTTGAGCCCGTCCTCGGAAAGGCAGAAGCGCACCCGGGCGTCGGCCGCGCCGGGCGACCCGTCGCCGTCAGGAATGTCGGCACAGGTTCCGTTCTCCAGCGAATCCTTGCTTGCCATGCTCCTCCGGCCCGGACCGCGCGCCGGTCCAGGCCCCTCCCTGATTCTGGGCATACGTGAAGAACCGGTGACAATCAATCGAACGAATTATAACCTGACGAACGATATATGGCGTTCGATCAGTCCTGGCGGCGGCAGAGCTCCTCGAGGATGCGGGAGAGGTCGGCGTAGAGGCCGCCGGAGGAGGGCGGCGGCCCGAACAGGGCTTCGCGCTGGCCCCTGAGTCCGCGCGGATGAAGGGCCTCGGGCGCGGAGTGCAGGACGGTCATGGCCAGCCGCTCGGAGAGCAGGTAGCCGGTGACGCCCTGGTGGAACAGCTCGGCCAGGCGGCCGAACTCCGGGGCCTTTTCCCGCCAGTAGCCTCGGGCGGCCTCGGTCTCCGGGCGGCCCAGACACTCGCGCACCAGGGCGTAGAGGCTGCCCAGGGCCGCGCCCGGGATGCCGCGCCGCCAGCCCAGGAGCCAGGGATTGCGCCAGAAGAGCAGGAAGTGCTCGCTGCCCGTGCGGATGATCTCCTCCATGATGTCCCGGGCGCGCAGGAGCGTCGGGTCGGCCCAGGCCACGGGCAGGGCGGCCAGGTCCCAGGCGGGCAGGGGCGGCCGCGCGGAGGAGTCCCCGAGGATCACGTTCAGGATGTGCGAGAGCCAGGCATTGGCCTGGCGCGATGCCGGAGTCTCCAGGTGGGGGTAGGAGAGCAGGTAGCGGCCCCGGCCCAGCCTGCCGGACACCACGGCCGGACGTCCCACGAGGTTCTCCGGCCGGAGGCGGATGCCGTGGAGGTTTTCCCAGTCCTCCAGGATCTGCGGCGGCAGGGCGGAAAGGCTCAGGTCCGCGACCCAGAAATCCGGGCCCGGGGCCCGGTAGCGGGCCAGGGTCTCGGCCCCGTCGCCCTGGGGCGCGAACTGCGCGGGCCACCAGACCGGGGCCAGGATCGAGGGGCCCAACTCTTCGGGCACCAGGGCATGGTCCCGGGCCAGGTCCACGCGCACGTGGCCGCTGAGGAAATGCTGGAAGCGGTCCGCGAAGCCGCCTCGCTCCCAGGGGCAGAGCTCCAGGCCCTCGCCCCCGGACAGGCCCAGGCCCGCGCCGCCGCAGAAGCCGAGATAGGTCCCGCCGCCGTTCACGTAGCCGCGCACGGCCGCCACCCCGGCGGCTCCCAGGGCCTCGGCCTTGCACCGGGCCCGGCCGCCGGGAACGATGAGGGCCGCCGGGCGCTCCCGGGCCAGCAGGCCGCCCGCGATCTCCTCGCCGCTCACCAGCCGGTGGGGCAGGTCCCAGGCGCGCAGGGCCCGGACCACGAGCAGGCCCCAGATGTGGGATTCGTCCCAGTAGACGTGCAGGGCGGATGGGGATGGGCCGGACATGAAAGGGCAGTAGCAGAGGCGGGCGGGATTCGGCAAGGGACGCCCCCTCCCCGAGGAAGAGGGCGTCCCGCCGGGCGTTCGGTTACTTCTTCGGCTTCTCGTACTTGGTCGGGCCGCTTTCAAAGCCCACGGCCTTGAGCCACCAGGCCGGGTAGAAGACCTCCTGGGCCAGGCCTTCCTTGGTGTTCAGGAACCCGTCGTTGTATTTGATGTAGAGCTGGTCCGAGAGGTTCCACCAGTCCTTGAGCAGGGCCTTGGCCCTGGTGTCGGCGTCGGCGGTGAGCAGCTTGCGCGCGCCCTTCTGGTCGCCCTTCTTCCAGAGCGCCAGGGCCTTTTCCTCCAGGGCGGGCTGCTCGCCGAAGGCGGCGGACTCGTAGCGCTCGCGTACCTTCACGATGTCCTGGATCATGAACGAGTACTTGAGCATGGCGTAGTTGGCCACGTAGTTGAAGGCGGTCCAGAGGCTGCCGCGTTCGAGCTTGAGCGCGTCGCCCTTCTGGATCGGCGCGGGCAGGTCGACGACGCCCGCGTGGAAGGGCAGGAGCACGGCCGTGGCCGGGCGGTCCGGGCCGTACCAGGTGATCCCGCCGATGGCGTCGGGCAGCCAGGCCCGCGACTGGTTCACGTAGGCGTAGACGCAGCGGTAGATGTTCAGCGGCCGCTCGAAGGCCCCGTCGAGCGGGGTCAGGCGGCCTTCCTTGTCGGCCATGCCCTCGGCCTGGCCCTCGAAGCGGTTGGGGTCGTTGAAGGGACCGGCGGCCAGCCCCTGGGTCAGGTCGAACTCGGTGCCCTCGTAGTTGTCGCGGTGGATGGCGAAGATGTCCTTGGGGTTGAGCTTGTTGTCCGGCTTGATGGTGAAGGGATAGGCCTTGGTGAAGGGGCCCTCGACCCAGGGGGACAGCTTCAGCGAGGGGGCCACCAGGGACATGGCCCGCCAGACCCGGCGCAGGGAGTAGTAGGGGTGGTGGAACTCGCCGTCGCCGTACACGGCGGTCCAGTCCAGGGGACCGTTCTCGGGCTTCCACCAGCCCTTGGCCTTGGCCACGTCGAAGATGTTCTTGGAATACATCATGTCCGGGGCGTTCTCCCGGACCTCGCGGATGCGGAACTGGTTGGCGGCCGCGAAGAAGGCGTCGTCGGGCACGCGCTGGGCCACCCAGACGCCGTCCGTGCCGTTCATGTCGTAGCCGCACATCTCGAAGACCCAGCCTTCCTTGGGATCGGCCACGAGCAGGGTCTCGCCGGTGCCGTAGTAGCCGTACTTGGCGATGAGTCCGCCCATGAGCTGGATGGCCTCGCGGGCGGTCTTGCAGCGCTCCAGGGCCACGCGGGAGAGCTCGGCGGAGTAGAAGATGCGCTTGCCGGCCTCGGGCTCGGGGTGGACCTTGGCCTTGTCCGTGCACTCGCCGATGGACAGCTGGTGCTCGTTCATGATGCCGTAGTTGGCGTCGAAGTAGGCGTAGGTGTGGGCCACCTGTGGGATGAAGCCCAGGGGCACGCTCTTGGGCACGCCGGGGGTGTTGTAGCCCGGGCCGCGCTCGGTGGTCATCATGCGCTGGGACTCGCTGCCGCCCCACTGGGGCTTGAAGTCCAGGGCGCAGTGGGAATAGAACACCGCGCGCATGCTGCCGGGCTTGTGGTCCATGGCCGGGACAGAGATGAGCCGGGCGTCGCCCAGGCCGTCGTCGGAATGCGAGACGAGCACCGAGCCGTCGGTGGAAGCGTCCTTGCCCACGAGGATCGTGGTGCAGGCCAGGGCCGTTCCGGCCGCGCCCAGGCAGCACAGGAAGACCAGCACGCGCAGAATCCCTTTCATCTCTCCTCCTCTGTTATCAGGGGCAACCCGTTGAAGACCTTACGAATCGCATTCTCTTCTATCGCAGAATCCATGCCGGGTGGCAAGGAGGGCCGCATTATAATCCGGCGGGGCGGCAGGCTTCGCCTGATCTCGGAAAGCAAGGAAGAGTCTTTCCATTTTCCATGATCCGACGAAGTCGGCGGCGAATCCGGGGGCCTTCGGCCCGTTTCAGAAAGGCAAAGAGCCGAGAGCCTCTCTGCCTTTCTATAAGCCAGCGAAGCTGGGTCTTTCCTCTTGGGCGATTTTTGGGTAGGTCTTTCGATTCAGCGCGGACGGGACCGGGCCATGACCCGCTCCCGTCATCTTTCCAAAGGAGTCAGTCGATGTCCGAAGCATCCCTCCCCAAGGGCTACGAGCCTTGGGGCATTGAGGAAAAGTGGGCCAGGCACTGGGAAGAGACCCGGGCCTTCAGCCCCGATCCGGCCGGGCCGGGCGAGCCGTATTCCATCGTCATCCCGCCGCCCAACGTCACCGGCGCCCTGCACATGGGCCACGCCCTGAACCTGACGCTTCAGGACATCCTCTGCCGCTTCCACCGCCAGCAGGGCCGCAAGGTCCTCTGGGTTCCGGGCACGGACCACGCGGGCATCGCCACCCAGAACGTGGTCGAGCGCCAGCTGAAGAAGGAAGGCAAGGGCCGCCACGACCTGGGCCGCGAGGCCTTCATCGCCCGGGTCTGGGAGTGGCGCAAGCAGTACGGCGACCGCATCCTGAACCAGATCCGCCGCCTGGGCGCGTCCGTGGACTGGACCAGGGAGCGCTTCACCCTGGACGAGGGCCTGTCCCGGGCCGTGCGCGAGGTCTTCGCCCGGCTCTTCCACGAGGGGCTCATCTACAAGGGCAAGTACATCGTCAACTGGTGCAACCGCTGCCACACGGCCCTGGCCGACGACGAGGTGGAGCACGCCCCGAGGAAGGGCCACCTCTGGCACATCAAGTATCCGCTCATGAAGGGCGGTTCGCTCGTGATCGCCACCACCCGGCCGGAGACGCTGCTGGGCGACACGGCCGTGGCCGTGCACCCCGAGGACGAGCGCTACAACGGGCACATCGGCGAGTACGCGGTGCTGCCCCTGGTGGGCCGCAAGCTGCCGGTCATCGGCGACAACTACGTGGACCGCGAGTTCGGCACCGGCTGCCTGAAGGTCACCCCGGCCCACGACATGAACGACTGGGAGCTGGGCCGCAAGCACGGCCTGGAGGTGACGCAGGTCATCGACGAGGACGGGCGCATGAACGAGAACGCGCCCGAGAAGTATCGCGGCATGACCAAGGAGGAGTGCCGCGAGGCCGTGGTGGCCGACCTGAAGGCCGAGGGCCTGCTCCTGGAGGTGGCGGACCACGAGCACAGCGTGGGCGAGTGCTACCGCTGCAAGAGCGTCATCGAGCCGCACGTCTCGACCCAGTGGTTCGTGAAGGTCAAGCCCCTGGCCGAGCGCGCCCGCGCCGCCGTGCCCGCCGAGACCGAGATTTTCCCCAAGCAGTGGGAGAAGGTCTACTACGACTGGCTGGACAACATCCGCGACTGGTGCATCTCCCGCCAGATCTGGTGGGGCCACCGCATCCCGGCCTGGACCTGCGAGGCTTGCGGCGAACTCATCGTGGCGGCCAAGGACCCGGATCGCTGCCCCAAGTGCGGCGAGACGCGCCTGACCCAGGACGAGGACGTGCTGGACACCTGGTTCTCCTCCGCGCTCTGGCCCTTCTCGACCCTGGGCTGGCCGGACAAGACCCCGGAGCTGGCGGCCTTCTATCCCACCTCCGTGCTCGTCACCGGCTTCGACATCCTCTTCTTCTGGGTCGCCCGGATGATGATGATGGGCCTGCACTTCATGGACCGCGTGCCCTTCGGCCACGTGTACATCCACGCCCTGGTGCGCGACGAGCAGGGCAAGAAGATGAGCAAGTCCACGGGCAACGTCATCGACCCTCTGGAGATGATCCAGAAATACGGCACCGACTCCCTGCGCTTCACCCTCACGGCCTTCGCGGCCATGGGCCGGGACATCAAGCTCTCGGAGAAGCGCATCGAGGGCTACCGCCACTTCGTGAACAAGATCTGGAACGCCGCCCGCTTCGCGCTCATGAACCTGCCCGAGGCCATGCCCCGGGCGGAGCTGAAGGACCGCGGCGGGCTGGCCAACACCTGGATCCTGCGCCGCCTGGAAGAGGTCAAGGAAGAGGTGCGCCTGGCCGTCGTGGAGTACCGCTTCAACGACATGGCCCAGGGGCTCTACCGCTTCATCTGGAGCGAGTTCTGCGACTGGTACCTGGAGATGGCCAAGGGCGACCTCTACGGCCAGGACGAGACGGCCAAGGCCCGCACCCAGGTGGCGCTCTGGACCGTGCTTTCGGAAACCCTGGTCCTGCTCCACCCGATCATGCCCTTCGTGACCCAGGAGATCTGGGCCGCGCTGCCGGGCATCCCGGAGAGCCGCAAGGACATCGCCCGGGAACCCTTCCCGGCCGCCCGCCCCGAGCTGCGCGACGAGGCCGTGGCCGCGCGCATGGAGCTGTTCCAGGGCGTGGTCGCCTCGGTGCGCAACATTCGCGCCGAACTGGGCGTGGACCCGGCGAAGAAGCTCGACCTGCTCGTGCGCACGCCCTCGGCCGAGGACGCCGTGCTGCTCGAATCCGTGCGGCCCCTGCTGCTCTCCCTGGCCCGGCTGGAGAACTTCCAGGCCGGACCGGAGGTCAAGGGCCCCCGCGCCTCGGGCACGGCCGTGGTGCGCGGCAACGAGGTCTTCGTGCCCCTGGAGGGCGTGGTGGACTTCGAGGCCGAGCTGGCCCGCGTGGGCAAGCAGCTGGACAAGCTGGCCCAGCAGGTGTCCATCGTGGAGAAGAAGCTCGCCAACGAGGGCTTCGTGGCCAAGGCCCCGGCCGAGGTCGTGGAGAAGGAGCGCGAGAAGCTGACGCTTCTGGCCGAGGAGAAGGACAAGCTCTCGGCCCTGGAAGCCCGGCTGCGCAGCGTGGCGGGCTAGGGAAGCAAGGCGGCCCCGCCCCGGCGCGGCCGAAACGAGTGTCATGAGCCGCGCGCCCTCGCGGGCGCGCCGTTGAAAGTCTTTGGGGAAGGGGTCCAGGGGAAGCCCCTTTCTCCAGAAAGGGGCTTCCCCTGGCCGCCGGAGGCAACATGTCCAAGGTCTATCTCATCGGCGCGGGCCCGGGCGATCTCGGCCTGTTCACCCTCAAGGGCAAGCAGGTCCTGGAGACGGCCGACGTGGTCATTTACGACTACCTGGCCCACCCGGACCTCCTGAAGTTCTGCCGCGAGGACGCGGAAGTGCTCTACGTGGGCAAGAAGGGCGGGGACCACACCCTGCCCCAGGACCAGATCAACGCCCTGATCATCGCCAAGGCCCGCGAGGGCAAGAGCGTGGCCCGGCTCAAGGGCGGCGACCCCTACGTCTTCGGGCGCGGCGGCGAGGAAGCCGAGGAGCTGGTGGAGGCGGGCGTCGAGTTCGAGGTGGTCCCGGGCGTCACGTCCGGGGTGGCGGCCGCGGCCTACGCCGGAATCCCGGTGACCCACCGCGACCACACCACGAGCGTCTGCTTCATCACCGGACACGAGGACCCCACCAAGGAGGAGTCCGGCCACAACTGGGAAGTCTACGGCCGCAGCAGCTCCACCCTGGTCTTCTACATGGGCGTGAAGAACCTGCCCATGATCGCGGGCAACCTGATGAACAACGGCCGCGCGCCGGAGACCCCGGTGGCGTTGGTCCGCTGGGGCACGCGCTGCGACCAGCAGTCCTTCGTCTCCACGCTCAAGGACGTGGCCGCCGAGGCCGAGCGCCGGAAGTTCAAGGCCCCGAGCATCATCATCGTGGGCGGGGTCTGCGGCCTGCACGACAAGCTGGCCTGGTTCGAAAAGAAGCCGCTCCTGGGCAAGGGCGTGGTGGTCACGCGTTCGCGCGAGCAGGCCAGCGACCTCTCGGCCCTGCTGCGCGAGGACGGGGCCTGCGTCCTGGAGTTCCCGACCATCGCCGTGACCCCGGCGGCCGACGACGAGGCCGTGGAGAAGGCCGTGGTGGCCCTGCCGTCCTACGACTGGGCCGTGTTCACCTCGGTGAACGGGGTGAAGTGCTTCTGGGACCACCTGGCCGAGTTCGGCCTGGACGCGCGCGTCTTCGCGGGCGTGGAGGTGGGGGCCATCGGCCCGGCCACGGCGGCCGCCCTGGCCGAACGCGGCATCCGCGCGGACTTCGTGCCCGAGAAGTTCGTGGCCGAACAGGTGGTGGCCGGACTGCTGGAGAAAGGCGCGGCGGGCAAGCGCGTCCTCATCCCCCGGGCCCGCGAGGCCCGCGAGGTGCTGCCCGAGGATCTGCGCAAGGCGGGCTGCCACGTGGACGTGCTGCCGGTCTACGAGACCCGGCCCGCCCAGTCCGACGCCTCGGAACTGCGCGCGGCCCTGGACGAGGGGCGCATCCACTACGTGACCTTCGCCAGCTCCTCCACGGTGGACAACTTCTTCGCCCTGATGCCCGCCGAGGAGATGAGGAAGCATTCCTCGGTGCGCTTCGCCTGCATCGGCCCGGTGACGGCTCGGACGCTGGAGAAATACGGCTTCGCGCCCAGCGTGCAGCCCGGCGACTACACCATCCCCGCGCTGGTGGCGGCCCTCTTGGAGGACGCCCGCCGGTAGGATAAGGAGGCGGCCATGTCCAGGCCCGAGATCGGCGGCGAGAAGGATATCCAGGAGATCGCCAAGGCCTTCCAGGAGAGCCGCGTGCTGCTCTCGGCCTTCGAGCTGGGCGTGTTCTCGGTTCTGGGCCTGGAGGGCCTGGGTTCCGAGGAGGCGGCCGAGCGCCTGGGCGCGGACCCGCGCGGCCTGGACCGCCTGCTGAACGCCCTGGCCGCCCTGGGCTTCGTGCGCAAGGACGGCGGGCTGTTCCGCAACACCGAGGCCGCCGAGACCTTTCTCAACGCCAAAAGCCCGCGCTATCTCTCCGGCCTGGCCCATACCTCCAACGTCTACAAGAGCTGGGCCTCGCTCACCGAGGCCGTGCGCCGGGGCGGCCGCGTCACCGAGCGGTCCTCCGCCGATCCGGCCGACACCCGCTCCTTCATCGAGGCCATGCACCGCCGGGCCAAGGACGACGCCGGGGCCCTGGCCGAACTCCTGGACCTCTCCGGGGTGCGTCGCGTCCTGGACCTGGGCGGCGGCTCCGGGGCCTACAGCATGGCCTTCTGCCGGGCCGAGCCCGGGCTCACGGCCGTGGTCCTGGACCTGCCCCACGTGACCCCGCTCACGCGGCGCTACGTGGCCGCCGAGGGCTTCTCCGAGCGCATCTCCACCCAGGACGGCGACTACCACACGGCGGACTTCGGCCGGGGCTACGACCTGGTCTTCCTCTCGGCCATCGCGCACATCAACTCCGGGACCGAGAACCGGGCCCTGGTGGCCCGCGCGTCCCGGGCCCTGAACCCCGGCGGCCGGGTGGCGGTGCAGGACTTCATCATGGATGACGACCGCACCTCGCCGCTGCACGGGGCCCTGTTCGCCCTGAACATGATCGTGAACACCGAGCGCGGGGACACCTACACGGAGTCCGAGGTGCGGGGCTGGATGGAGGCCGCCGGGCTCACGGACGTGCTGCGCCTGGACGGCCGGGACAAGGCCTCCCTGGTGGTGGGACGGCTGGCGGGCCGCTAGGAGCGGATCGAGCCCCCGGCCGTGGGCTTCGCGCGGCCCTTGCCGCGCATGGTCTCGTCCCGGCGCTTGATGATCTCGGCCGAGAGCCGGTAGGCGATGAAGTAGTTGTTGATGTTGCGCACGTAGTTCACGGTTTCCAACCCCACCACGCGCAGGGCCTCGCGCTCCACGCTCCCGAACCAGACGTTGGGGTCCAGCCCGTCCTCGGCGGCCATCTCGCGCAGCCGCTTCACCCGGTTCGGCCCGGCGTTGTAAGCCGCCAGGGCGAAGTGGAAGCGGTTCTCCGGGGTCATGGCCTCGTCGTCGAACTGGCCGCGCAGCAGGTTCATGTACTTGATGCCCGCGTGGATGTTGTTCTCCGCCGGGCGGATGTCGTCGAAGCCCAGGCCCCGGCCCGTGGAGGGCAAAAGCTGCATGATCCCCACCGCGCCCGAGGGGCTGACCGCCGTGTTGTCCAGCCGCGACTCCTGGAATGCCTGGGCCAGGGCCTGGAGCCAGTCGAAGCCGTAGGTTCGGGCGTAGGCCTGGAAGTGCTTCATGAAGGCGCGGCCCTCGCGGCCCACGAAGGGGTTGGACAGCCAGCGCGTGTTCTTGTGGTAGGCCGCGAAGCGGGATTCGAGGCCCTTCCGGTCGCGGACCATGTCCGCGATGGCCGCGTTCAGGCTGGCCAGGAGCAGGGGATTGGTCTTGCGCACGGCCCAGGCCGCCTTGCCCCCGGCGGCCAGGGGAAAGGCGTCGTTGACCACCAGCCCGGGCAGGACCCGGGCCCAGAGCTCGGCCTGGTGGTCGTCGCAGACCACGTTGTCGATGATCCCGGCGGAGAGCATCTCCAGGAGGTTGGCCGAGCCCAGGGTGTGCTCGGCCTCCACGATCTTCACGGGCGGGACGTCGTGGCGCGAGAACAGGAGGTTCAGGGCCCGGAGGTGCTCCACGTGGCTCGAGCCGCGCACCGCATGGACCTCGCGGCCGCCGAAGTCCTCCATGCGCGTCAGGCGCGGCGCGCCCTTGCGCGTGACCAGGACCTCGCGCACGTCGGTGAGCAGGGGCGCGGTGAAGGCCACCAGCTTCTCCCGCTCCGGGGTCACGGTCAGGGTGTGGGCGACGACGTCGCCGTGCCCGGCCAGCAGGGCCGGAATGGCGTCGTCCAGGAGCACGGGCACGTAGGTCATGTCCACCCGCAGCTCGCGCTTCCGGCGCCCGGCGTTGAGCTTCTTGCGGTAGATTTCCCCCAGCTCGTACATGAAGCCCCGGGGCTGGCCCGTGGAGTCGATGAAGAAGTTGGCCCGGTCGCTGATGACCAGGGCGCGCACGCGATGGTTTTCCAACATCTCCGGCAGGTCGCCGGTCCAGACGTCCAGGAGGCTCTGGGCCCGGGCGTGCTCCATGCGCGGGTCGCGGGCCTCGTCGGCCCGGGCGGTCGAGTGGAAAGCCAGGAGCGCCGCCAGCAGGGCGAGGGCGATTCGCGGAAACAGAGACATGATGGGCGACCGTACCCCAAGGGGCGAAGGGGTGACAACCCCTCGGCTCCTTGACGCGCGGCCATTTCCGGGATATTATTCGCAACTTGCCTGTATTTATGCATTTTTCGCGCAGCCCGCGCCCCAAGGAGTCCCCATGCCCCTGTCCCTCGCCGTGCTCGTCTCCGGAGGCGGCTCCAACCTGCAGTCCCTCATCGACCGCATCGAGCAGGGCGTCCTGGACGCCGAGATCAAGCTGGTGGTCTCCAACAAGCCCGAGGCCTACGGCCTGGTCCGGGCGAGCGAGCACGGCATCCCCACCAGGGTCGTGGCCCACGCCGACCACCCCAGCCGCGAGGCCTTCGACACCGAGGTGCTCCGGGCCATCGAGGCGCACCAGGCCGAAGCCGTGATCCTGGCCGGGTTCATGCGCATCCTCACCCCGGGCTTCGTCCAGTCCTTTCCCCGGCGGCTGCTGAACATCCACCCGGCGCTCCTGCCGAGCTTTCCCGGGGCCCACGGCCAGCGCGACGCCGCGGACTACGGCGTGCGCATCTCCGGCTGCACCGTGCACTTCGTGGACGAGATCATGGACCACGGCCCGGTGATCATCCAGGCCGCCGTGCCCGCCGAGCCGGGCGAGGGCGGCGACGCCCTGGCCGCGCGCATCCTCCGGCTGGAGCACCGCATCTTCCCCCAGGCCGTGCAGTGGCTGGCCGAGGGCCGCCTGGGCATGGAGGACCGCCACGTGCGGCTCGCCCCGGCCAAGCGGCCCCTGGCGGACCTCTCGGACCTGGGCCCCTGCCTCGTGAATCCGCCCCTGGAACAGGGCTTCTAGGACGCCCCCGTGAGCGAGGAGCGCCCCCGCCCGCTGGCCGGGCTCCTGGCCTGGGCCTTCTACGACTGGGCCAACAGCGCCTTCTCCACGCTCATCGAGACCTTCGTCTTCGCCGCCTACTTCGCCCGCTCCGTGGCCGAGAACGAGACCCTGGGCACGGCCCAGTGGGGCGAGATGCTGGCCGTGTCCGGGCTGGTCATCGGCCTGGGCGGGCCGCTCTTGGGCGCGGTGGCCGACCATCGGGGCCGCCGCAAGCCCTGGATCGGCGGCTTCACGCTCCTGGCCGTGGTCTGCACGGCCCTGCTCTGGTTCATCAAGCCCGGCCCGGCCTATGTCCCGGCCGCGCTCGTGCTGGTGGGCCTGGCCACGGTGGGCATGGAGTGCGGGGTGATCTTCGCCAACGCCATGCTGCCTTCCATCTGCCCGCCCGAGCGCCTGGGCCGCTGGTCCGGCTGGGGCTGGGCCGTGGGCTACGTGGGCGGCCTGCTCTGCCTGGTCGTCGGGCTCTACGGCCTGGTCACGGCCAACCCCTGGCTGCCCCTGCCGCGCGGGGAGGCCGAGCACGTCCGGGCCACGGCCCTGCTCACCGCGCTCTGGTTCGGCCTGTTCTCCCTGCCGCTCTTCCTCCTGGCCCGCGACGAGCCGGACACCGGCATGCCCCTGGGACGCGCCGTGCTGGCCGGGCTGACGCAGATCCGCGACTCCCTGCGCCAGGCCCGGCGCTACCGCGACATCGGCCGCTTCCTCGTGGCGCGCATGCTCTACAACGACGGACTGACGACCATGTTCGCCTTCGGCGGGATCTACGCCGCCGGGACCTTCGGCATGGGTCCGGAGGAGATCCTGCTCTACGGCATCGGCCTGAACGTCACGGCCGGGCTCGGCGCGGCGGCCTTCGCCGTGCTGGACGACCGGCTGGGGCCCAGGAAGGTCATCGTCTGGTCCCTCTGGGGCCTGATGATTCCCGGCACGCTCATGCTCGTGGTCACGTCCAAGGCCCTGTTCTGGGTCTTCGGCCTGGTGCTCGGCCTGTTCGTGGGCCCGGCCCAGGCCAGCAGCCGCACCTGGCTGGCGCGCATGGCCCCGGAGGAGGTCCGCAACCAGATGTTCGGGCTCTTCGCGCTCTCGGGCAAGATCACGGCCTTCATCGGCCCGCTCCTGGTGGGCTGGCTGACCTTGGCCTCGGGCTCCCAGCGCGTGGGCCTGGGCGCGGTGATCCTGCTCTTCGCCGCCGGGCTCCTGCTCCTGCGCTCGGTGCCCCCGGCCGCGCCCGGCGCGGACTTTGCCAAGACCGTCCGGCCCGGGTAAAAGGGAACATGGGCACAAGGAGGCCGCGATGACCGAAGCCTTCCACTTCAGCCTTTCGGACCAGGAGAAGGCCTACCTCAAGGATCTGGTGCGCCTGTCCATCGCCTCCCGGCTGACCCCGGGCCACGGCCCGGCCGAGCCGCCCGAGCCGCCCACGGACAAGTTGCGCGAGCGCCTGGGGGCCTTCGTGACCCTGGAGCTGGGCGGACGGCTGCGCGGCTGCATCGGCCACATCCAGGGCTCGGGGCCGCTGTTCCGCACCGTCTGGGACATGGCCCAGGCCGCGGCCTTCCAGGACCAGCGCTTCCAGCCGCTGACCGCCGGGGAGTTCGCCCGGCTGGAGGTGGAGATATCCATCCTGTCGCCCATCACGGCCTGCCCGGACCCGGAGCAGGTGGAAGTGGGCCGCCACGGCCTGCTCGTGCGCCGGGGCGGCCGGTCCGGGCTGCTCCTGCCCCAGGTGCCGGTGGAGTGGGGCTGGGACCGATGGAAGTTCCTGGGCCAGACCTGCCTCAAGGCCGGGCTTCCGGCCGAGGCCTGGAAGGCCGAGGGAACCGACATCTTCTGGTTCGAGGCGGAAGTGTTCTGAACTCCGGCCGGGCGCGGCCAAGGGGGGACGCATGACCACGACGGGGGGACGGCGGACGGAACGCCGTCGCAAGCCGCGCCTGCCTTCGGACGGCCGCCTGCGCTGCGACCTGCTCCTGGCGGGCGGACGCCACCGCTTCGCCGTGGACGACCTCTCCCGCGCGGGCATGAAGGTCCGCTCCGAGGACGCCTCGCTCTACGGCCGCGTGGACGTGGGCCAGGCCGTGACCGTGCTGGCCGTGGGCAACGGGCTGAACGCCCTGGAGGAGGAGCGCTTCGGCGAGATCGTCTGGACCGGGCTGGTGGGCGGCCGCTTCCTGGCCGGAATCCGCTTCGTGGATATCCTGGCCGAGATGGACCTCCTCCTGCCCTACCTCTCCGAGCAGTAGTTCCTAGCCCGCGCGCTTCCGGCAGACCAGCCGGAGCTTTTCCACGATGCGCTCGTAGTTTTCGGGCCGGTGCGGCAGCATGCAGGGCGTGCAGTCCTTCACGCCCGCCGGGGTGAGCCGGAAGTCGCCGCCGCAGTCCGGGCCCAGGCAGTAGAGCGGGCAGTAGCAGAACAGGCAGTTGAAGTTTTCGGGATCGTCGGTTTCATGGCAGGGGAAGTAGGCGCAGGCCTCGTTGCGGAAGAACTTGTGGCTGTTCTGCATGGGAAAAAGTCCGTGTGGCGCGGTGTTCCGGCCGGTCGCCCGGGGCTGGCCCGGAATTTGCTTTTTGGGTCGCGAACCTCAAGCATCAGGGAGGATGCGACCATGAACGAAAGAATAGCCAAGCGCCGCATGGAAGACAAGGCCGCCCGCTACGCCGCCAAGGGCATGGGCTACCGCGAGGCGCTGCGCCGCGCGGGCCGCGATCTGCTCACCGAGGCCGGACGCGACATGGACACCGCCGAGTGCTTCCGCCTGAAGACCTGGGTGGACAGCCTGCGCGGCCGCATGGAGCAGGCCCAGTCCCGCCCGGGCGTCGAGCCGCCGTTGCAGGCCTGGGACAAGGTTCGCCGGCTTTTTTAATCAGACCCCCGGCAGCCATTGGGCCCAGAGTTCGCGCCGCCTGGGTCCGTCGAATTCGCAGAAGAAGACCTTCTGCCACGTGCCGAGCAGGAGTTCGCCGTCCTGGACCAGGACGAGCAGCGAGGGCCCCAGGAGGCTCGTCTTCACGTG